>JANPAK010000404.1:0-23048 GCA_031429925.1 Variovorax sp. | reverse complement strand
TTGCGCATTTTCTGTAAGGGCTAGAAGCCCAAATACTTACTTGAACACCCCAAACACCTTCTTCAAGATGTCGCTGCCTGTCCCCACGGGGTCTTTGCGGATCTTCTTTTCTTCTTCGCCAATCATCGTGTAGAGGCCGTCGAGTGATTTGCCGGTCACATATTGTTGAATATTGGCGTCTTCTTTCTTCACCAAACCCATGCCCGAGGCTTTGCCAGCAACGGCGTTGTATTTCTGAGCAAGCTGCACTTTCTCGGTGGCTGTGGTGACGATGGGCAGGAATTTGCCGATGAGCGGTTGGCGGGTTTTCTCGGCAAAGAATTTGGTCACGGAAGTGTCTCCGCCTTTAAGGATGTTTTTGGCATCCGTCACATTCATGCCTTTAACCGCCGAGACCAGCAAATCCTTGGCAAAAGGCACGGCTTGCTCCGCGCCTCGGTTCATGGCGGTGATGAGCTCATCCACTTTTTTGCCTTGGCCCAGCGATTTCATGAGTTTTCCGGCGTCATTGAGGAACCCCGGCAGCGGAATGCGTACTAAGCTGTTACCCAGAAATCCATCCGTTTTACCTAACAAGCCGACAGCAGACAACGCGCCCCGCTCAAGTGCCGTTTTCAGGCCAGCGCTGGCGTCTTGGTCTGTCAAATCAGATAAAGACAGGGCATAGGCGTGTTGGTAAACGGCCGCAATGAAGAAACCAAGCGCGGAACCGCCCGCTTGGTTAAACTGTCTACGTTTCATGGTGGACTCTTCCATAGGGAATGATGAAGATGTATCTTGCTCCAGTTTCGCGTCGTTTGGCAACAGCATTGCCCCTTGCCGTGATGTGCGCCGCAGGCGTGATGCTTGTTGGCTGCAACAATGTGTCAGATTTCACGGGTGCGGCGCCTTCCTCAACCATGATTCTGCTCGATGGCAAGCCATTTTCTACTGAGCAGATGAAGGGTAAAGTGACCCTGGTCAACTTCTGGGCGACCAGCTGCACCACTTGTGTTGCCGAAATGCCCGAGATCATTGCGACGTATAGCAAATTTGCACCGCGGGGCTATGACACAGTGGCGGTGGCGATGAGCTACGACCCGCCCGCATACGTGGTCAACTTTGCGCAAACACGCCAGTTGCCCTTCAAGGTGGCGATTGATAACACGGGCGCGGTCGCCAAAGCTTGGGGCGACGTAAAACTGACCCCAACCACCTACGTGGTCAACAAAAAGGGTGAAATCGTCAAGCGCTATGTGGGAACACCAGACTTTGCAGCGCTTCATGTGTTGATTGAGCAATTGCTGGCTCAAAAGGCTTGATTTTTTTGGCTAATTGGCCATTTGCTTATATTTTTCCTGCGCAGGATGCTATTTAATATATAGCAAATTTTCGCTGCCCATGACCCAAAAAAATGCTCACTGACCATAAGCCAGTGAGCAGAAACAACCCATGAGGGCTGTTGAGGAGGGAGCAGAAATTAGTTGCTTTGGAATTCGTCGTGGCAGGTTTTGCAGTTTCCGGAGAAGGCACTGAAGGCGGCGCGAATTTGATCGAGGTTGCCTGTCTTGGCAGCGGCGGCAAGACGGTCAGCATCACCCATGTGCTTCTCATTGAGAGCCTTGAATTTTGGGGCCTCGGTCCAGATGTTGGGCTTGGCTTTCCCGCCTTCCGTGCCTACGCCATAAGCCTGCCATGGCAGTTTGGCCACAACGGCGAGGATATCGGCATTGTCTTGCGCCACTTTGGCATCAAAGGGCACGCGGCCAGCCATCATTGCGCCGAGGCGACCGGTGTGGGCGCCTTGGAGGCTCATTGCGCTTTGGCGGTACTTGATGGCATTCTCAGGTCTCGCAAATTGCGCTTGAGCAGAGAAACTGGCCAGCAATGCAGCTGTAGCGGCGAGGAGAACAACGCGAGATTTCATGGGGGTTCCTGTAAAAGTGGGTTGTGGGGAGAAAGCTCAAGAACAAGAGGTTAACAACGAAATGAAGTTCCTGACAGCCTGCCTAGGGAATTCCCGAGGTGTTTACTGCGATGTTGTCTGGATTTAGTATCAGCGACGTGATGCAGGCACAGCAAGGGTCGCCGCGAGCTGCTGAAAAAGGCACAATAGTCAATTGAACCTGCTCACCAAACAACCAAACTTCAAGGAACAGAATTCATGACCAGCTTGACACGTGTCCGTATTTGGGATCTACCTACTCGCCTGTTTCATTGGGCTTTATTCGTCTGCGTGGTCGGCCTACTCATCACCGGTAACGTGGGCGGCAGCCTGATGCCTTGGCATTTTCGCTTTGGCTACTGTGTCATGACGTTGCTGCTGTTTCGCTTGATTTGGGGCATCGTTGGCGGGAAATGGTCGCGCTTTGCGTCGTTTGTTTATGCGCCGTCAACGATCGTGGCTTACCTGAAAGGTCAGGGTAAGCCGGAGCATTCTGCGGGCCACAATCCTTTGGGCGCGGGTTCGGTGTTTGCATTGCTGGTTTTTCTCAGCCTGCAAGTCGCCACAGGTCTGATCAGCGATGACGAGATCGTTAATCAAGGGCCGCTGTCTCGCTTTGTCTCGAATGCCCGCGTGAGTTTGGCCACTTGGTGGCACAAAGATGTTGGCAAGTTTGTGATAGCGGCTTTGGTCGTTTTGCATATCGCCGCCATTCTTTATTACTACTACAAGAAGAAAGAGAACCTCATCCAACCGATGATTCACGGCGACAAAGAGATGGCGCAAGCGGTTGAGCCGTCTAAGGACACAACGGCAAGTCGGCTCACGGCGCTAGTCGTCCTCGCCATTTGTGCAAGCTTTGTATGGTGGATTTCTAGCCTTGCGGCATAGTTTCGTGAATTAGTTCTCGCCACATCGATGCGGCACTCTGGTGTTTGAAACCAGTGCGCTAACATCGCGCAGTGCAAAACTTTGTTACACAGCTGATTCGACTTTTTCGCTCGTCGGTGGTGGCTTTGCTTGCATCGCTTTGGCTGGTGCAGGTGTTCGCACAGGTTTGCGCCGTGCCGCAAAACAATGGCACCAATGTGACCTCCACAAACGGACAGGTGGTGAATGGCTATTTCAGCCCTTCGACAGCCAATGTCACGGCCACTGTGGGCACCACGCCCACGATTGCTCTTAGCAATGCGCGAGGCGATACAGCGTGGGTGGCTGGCGATCTGGCACTTATCATCCAAATGCAGTGCGTGAACATCACTAACACCGATACCGACACTTATGGTGATGGCGTTGCTGGTCGACCGGCCTATGGTTACCTCGAAACTGCATCCGGCACCTGCAAAGTTGGCCAGTACGAATACGTCCCAGCTGGCGCTGGAACCAGCGCTAGCAGTTTCGTGGCGGGCGCACCGTTGCAGTACACCTATGCGCAGGCCAATCCCACCGCGACCAGCCCAAGACGCAGCTTTCAAATTGTTCGCGTTCCACAGTATGGCAATTTGACCCTAGGCGGCACGCTAGCAGGGACGGCTTGGGATGGCTTGAATGGCGGCGTGATTGCGCTGGATGTGGCGAAGACCCTGGACTTCAACGGCAACACCATTGATATGGGCGCCCGTGGATTTCGGGGTGGCGGCGGTCGGCAAAGTACCGCCGATGGAAACAACCCTTATCGGCACCCGGCCAGCGGCTCCCTTAGCCATGCAGCAAAAGCCGAAGGTATCGCTGGTACGCCGCGACTGCTTTTTGTTGACACCACGCCGTTTGATCGCGCCAGTACAGCCGGCACGGTGACTGATTTCAGCGCGCAAGCGTACGTCGGCTACCCGGGCGGCACGGCCTTTGACTTTGACTACGCCCGCGGTGCGCCCGGAAATGCCGGTGGCGGTGGGCAGTACAACACCGGCGGCTACCACAACGGCGGTGGCGGTGGTGGCGGCAACGGTGGCTATGGCGGGCGCGGTGGCTTTGGATGGCGTTCTGCCGGCTGGGCCGGTGTGCTCGCTGACTACTCAAACATTGAAGTCGTCACTGGGCAACACTTGGCGGCATTTGGCGGGGCAAGTTTTGGTGGCGCAGGCGTTGCGCGCGTCGTGATGGGCGGCGGCGGCGGTGCCGGCGATCAGAACGGGAATTCCAGCGGGGACTTAGGCGCCATGAGTGGCGGTACCGGAGGCGGCATCGTGTTGATTCGTGCGGGCGCCTTGAGCGGCAGCGGCACTGTAGACGTTCGCGGTGGCGTGGGCAACACGAATCCCGGAAATGATGCTTCAGGTGCGGGTGCGGCGGGCGGCAGTGTCGTGGTCGTCTCGCCCAATTGGACGAGTGGCGCCTTGACCGTCAATGCACAGGGCGGCCAAGGCGGTGATTCCTGGCTCACGGGTGGCTCCGCGCACAGCGGCGGCGGCGGCGGCGGCGGTGGCGTCGTGATTCTCACCGGGGGAGGCACAGTCAACAACGCTGGCGGCGTCAACGGCATCACCAATACTGCCGACAACCCGCCGGGCGGTGCTGATCACGGCGCCTTGCCCGGATCAGACGGTGTTTTCTCGCTCGTGGCTGAGTCGACCGATCCAGTCACCAACTCTGGCTATAAGTGCCTGCCGCAGGCCGAATTGGGCATCACGAAGATCGCCAACCCAGTTTCGATCAGCATTGGGCAGACGACGCAATTTACGTTGACACTGACCAACTCGGGCCCACAAACGGGTACGAACTCAACAGTGGTTGATGGCTTACCTGCAGGGCTGGGCACTTTGACTTGGGTGAGCTCTACTGTGGGCGGCGGCGCGAGCATCGGGGCGACCAGTATTGCTTCGCTCACAACCTTCACCGGAACTGTGACGCTGCCCGTCGGCAGCACCATAACGATTGTTCTGCAGGCGGTCGGTGCGTCCGCAACTTCCGCGATCAATAGCGCGAGCGTTAGCGCGGCCAGCACCATCACTGACGCCAACCTGAGCAACAACGTCGCCACGGCCAGTGTGATTGTGGGCCCGACGACCGATTTGGCCATTACAAAGAACGCAAGCACACCGACGTTGCAGATCGGACAGACCACGAATTTCACACTTACGGTCAGTAATCTTGGACCGACCACCGCGACCGGTGCGAGCATTGTTGATGGCGTCCCGGCGAACTTGGGAACGGTAAGCTTTGTCAGCGCATCGGGGGTATCCGGTGCAACCTTAACCGCCAGCAGCGTCACGGGAAACAACTTCCTTGGCACGGCAACGCTGCCCGCAGGCAGCACGTTAACGATCGTGTTGCGGGCCGTGGCCGGCACCACGTCACAGGTCATCAATAGTGCAGGCGTAACTCCGCCCGCCGGTCTGACGGACCCGATTCCTAGCAACAATACGGGAACCGTGGAAATTACCATCGGCGCGCAAGCTGATTTATCGATCACTAAATCCGCCAGTCCGACAACGCTGAGCGATAACCAGACGACCTTATTCACATTGGTGATTTCCAATGCCGGACCGCAAACCGCCACCAATGCCACTGTCTTGGATAAGCTGCCCTCCGGTCTCAACGGAGTAACACTCATTTCTACATCCGGTAGCGCAGGCGGGACCGTCACCTCGAGCTCAACCAGCTCGGGACAGCTGAATGCGACACTGACGCTGCCTCCCGTAAGCTCGGTCACGATTCAGTTTTCCGCCGTGGCAAGCGGCGTGGGTAGCCAAGTCAATCGAGCAACGGTGACCGCGCCTTCGTCGGTGGTGGATCCCGTGAGCAGTAACAATGGCGCAGTGGCGACCGTGACGATTCCGGTGCCGGCGGCCTTGTCGATCAGCAAAAATAACAACACTACGACGTTGGTTGCGGGTGCCACCACCAGCTATACGATCTTGGTCGAAAATACTGGGCCCAACGCCGCTAACAACTCAGTGTTCAAAGACCCTGCCGCCACAGGGCTCAACTGCACCAGTGTGAGCTGCAGCGCATTGGGCGGCGCGATTTGCCCGAGCAACAGTGTCAGCGCGATGCAGGGTAGCGGTTTAACGATTGCCACCTTCCCGTCCAACTCCTCATTGACTTTCACGGTCACCTGCGGCGTCACAGCGACGGGGCAATAGTGCCCTTGTCGCCCGGCGTACGCGGCTCGCCTAGGATTCGGTTTAACATGGCACTCTTGGAGATATAAATCTATGAATGCCCGCGTCCCATCCTCAGTGTTGAACACCGCCGATGTACTTGCTCATGCCTCAAAAGCGTGGGACAGTGATCTCACCAAACGCATCAGCGACTACATCACGGTTCCCTGCAAATCGCCCGGCTTCGATGCTGATTGGCATGCGCATGGGCATATAGAAACCGTGCTGCGCGAGGCCGCCAACTGGGTGGCGGCGCAAAAAGTACCGGGGCTCACTCTGGAGGTGCTGCGCCTGAATGATGCGCAAGGAAAGCCGCGCACACCGGTGCTGTTTTTTGAACTGCCCGCGCATCAGCATGCATCCAAGCAAACCGTGCTGATGTATGGCCACTTAGACAAGCAGCCCGAGTTCAATGGTTGGCGCAATGACCTCGGACCATGGACGCCCAAGCTGGAGACCGGCCTTGACGGCGCAGCGCGCCTGTATGGCCGTGGCGGCGCAGACGATGGCTATGCCGTGTATGCCAGCATTGCTGCGATTCAAGCTCTCAAAGCGCAAAACGCACCGCATCCGCGGATCGTTGGCTTGATTGAGACGTGTGAAGAGTCGGGCTCTTACGACTTGCTGCCTTACGTGGATGCCTTGAAGAGCCGCCTGGGAGATGTGTCTTTGGTCGTTTGCCTCGACTCAGGTGCAGGCAACTACGATCAGCTCTGGCTCACGAGCAGCTTGCGCGGCATGGTCAGCGGCACACTGCGGGTGGACATTCTCACTGAAGGCGTGCATTCTGGCGACGCCAGCGGCCTTGTGCCATCGAGCTTTCGCATCATGCGCCAAGTGCTCGATCGATTGGAAGATAGCGCCACAGGCCGCTTGTTGCCGGCAAGTTTTCATTGCGAAGTTCCGGCTGATCGGATGCGCCAAGCGCAGGCGACGGCCAAAATTCTCGGTGATGAGGTTTACAAGCGCTTCCCTTGGGCACATGCCGACTGCGGCGGGTCGACGGCCTTCGCTTTGCCCACCACCACCGACCCGGTACAAGCCTTACTTAACCGCACTTGGAATCCAACACTGTCCGTGACGGGAGCGGAAGGCTTCCCTGCGCTCAAAGATGCAGGCAATGTTCTGCGCCCGTACACGGCTTTCAAGCTGAGCTTGCGCACACCGCCGCTCGTTGATGCGGTCGCTACAATGAACGAGCTGAAAACCTTGCTCGAAGACAATGCGCCTTACCAGGCCAAAGTTACCTTTGAGGGCGGCGGGGCAGCCAGTGGTTGGAACGCGCCAAGTACAGCACCTTGGTTGCAAAACGCATTGGACGCTGCCAGCCACGCCTACTACGGCGCGCCTTGCGGCTACATCGGCCAAGGCGGCACGATTCCCTTGATGAATATGCTGGAGAAGGGCTTTCCCAAGGCTCAAATGATGGTTTGCGGCGTTCTCGGACCCAAGAGCAATGCCCATGGACCCAATGAGTTTCTGCATGTCGACTATGCGAAAAAGATCACGGCCGCCGTAGCCAGCGTGATCGCCGCCCACCCAGCGAGCTAATGACAGGCGTGCGCTGATGACGTCGAACTCAACGCTATCGCCTTTGACGGCCGGCGACGGCGAAAACCTCGCGACCTATGATTGGCCCTTACCCGACTCTTGGTCGGGTCAAGCGATCAAAGGCACGGTTGTCATCGTGCACGGCTTGGGCGAGCATGCTTTTCGCTATGCGCATGTGGCGCAAATGCTTAACAGCCAAGGATTCCATGTTCGTGCCTATGACCAATATGGCCATGGGGATTCAGGTGGAACGCGCGGCACGATTCCGACAGAGATGCGCTTGGTCGACGATTTGGCAGATGTGATGGACGATACCCGGCGACGTATGCCAGACGGGCAGCGCCTTTATATCCTGGGTCACAGTATGGGCGGGGTAGTGGTCGCGTCGTTGGTGCGGCAGGCCATGCGCCCGGTCGACGGCGTCATTCTGAGTTCACCTGCATTTGATCCTGGGCTGAATGCGGTGCAAAAGCTTTTGTTGGCCACATTGCCCAAACTGTTGCCCAATCTGTGTGTTGATAACGGGCTCAATGTTCAAAAAATCAGCCGTGACCCGCAGGTCGTGCGAGCTTATTTGAGCGATCGTTATGTCCATCGCAAGGTCAGCGGCCGCCTCGCGCGCTTCATTGCTGATGAAGGTGCGCGGTGCATCCAAGCCGCGTGCCAGTGGCAGGTGCCTACCCTGCTGATTTACGCTGGAAGCGACAGCTTGGTGAGCCCGGCGGGCAGCCAAGCCTTTGCAAAAGCGGCGCCTAAGCAATGGGTTAAAGCCCATTGCTTTGAGCCGATGTATCACGAGATCTTCAACGACCCCGAGCGCGAAGACGTGTTTGCGATGGTGAGAAGCTGGCTGGCGCAATGAGTGCGTAGGGCGATACCGACAAAAAAGGCGGCTTGAAAGCCGCCTTTTTTGCATCAAGCTATTGATGACTCTTAACGCGTCGCCTGCTCAAAGGGCAAAACCAAGTCGCGCAAATCACGCTTGGTCTCTACCAAGACCAGCGGACCGTCATCGATAACGATAGCGGGGGGGCGTTCGCGAGGAATAGTCACGGGCTTGGGTTCCGCTGCGATTTGCGCCTTCACAGCGGCAATTCGATCGGCATTGGAGTTGACCCATTGCAAACCGGCGCCAACGGCGATGTCATCCATGTCAGCGATGGGCAAGTCGTAGCTACCGATTTTGGGCATGCCAGATGGGGCCGTCTGCGGCGTGGAGGTCGCCTGCGCCGGACGCATTTGCACCGGTGCGGGCGCTGGAACTGGGGCTGGAGCCACATTTGCTATTATTTCGGTAGCATTCTGCGCAGTTTCTACCATGCTTACAGGCTGATTTGATTCAAAAATCTCGCCTTGGATGACTGGCTGTCCCTCTGGCCCGGCACCTTCGGCGCGCGGCGCGCGATCGCCACGTTCGCGACGGTCACGGCCATAGCGGTCGCGTGAACGACGTTCACGACGCTCGCCATCTGCAGCGTTATCGGCAGGTGCGGCGTTGTCACCGGACGTCGCTACTGCAACCCCAGTTGCTACCGCACCGCCAATCGCCAAGGCAGTGGCGGCGTTCATGCCTTCTGGGCTGTCGCTGCGCTGTTCCGGACGATCCGCACGTTCGCCGCGGTTACGGCCGCCACGTTCGCGGCGCTCACCGCGCTCTGGCCGCTCGCCCTTGTTTTCGCGCGGCTCGCTTGGCGTACCATTTTGGCTGCCCGTTGCCACCATATCCGCGCTAGGCGATCCATTTTCAATCGCATCTGGACGTGGCGCACGATCAGCGCGCTCACCGCCGCGCTCGTTGCGGCCGCGGCCACCGCGCTCACTGCGACCACCTTCGCGCGGCTCACGGCCTTCCACAGGAGGACGATCACCGCGCTCTACGCGTTCTCCGCTGCGCTCTGGACGATCACCACCGCGCTCGCCGCGACCACGACCACCGCGACGGCCATCGCGGCCACCTCGTTCGCCGTCCCGCCCGCCTTCACGACTAGCCGGGCGGCCTTCTTTGCCTTCCACGCCAGGGGCGCGGTCACGGGTCACTTCAGCTTTGGCCGGCGGTGCCTCGGGCGCAGCATCGCTGCCGCCAAAGATGCCTTTGATCCAAGAGAAGAAGCCTTTCTCGGCAGGTTTCTGAATCTCCTTCGCGTCACTGGCCTTGACAGGTACTGCGCGAGGCGCTACAGAAACAGGAGCAACTGGTTTTTCTTCCTTCACCACCGGCGCAGGCGCCGGTGCATCTGGCAACACGCCTTTGATGATCGGTGTTTGCTTGTTGGTTGGCTCATTGATGCGGCGCGTCACAGCGGTCGCATCTTCAATTTCCTCGGCCATCTTGTAGCTCACGTCGAGATTGTCAAGGCGCGGGTCGTCGTGTTTTAGGCGCTCTAGCTTGTAGTTGGGTGTCTCAAGGTGCTTGTTCGGAATCAAGATCACGGCCACGCGCTGCTTCAATTCAATTTTCTGAATTTCCAAACGCTTTTCATTCAGCAAGAAAGAGGCGACATCTACCGGCACTTGCGCATGTACTGCCGCCGTGCTTTCCTTCATCGACTCTTCTTGGATGATGCGCAGGATCTGCAAAGCAGAGCTTTCGGTATCGCGAATATGGCCTGAGCCGCCGCAGCGAGGGCACGGCATGGAAGCGCCTTCACTCAGCGCAGGGCGTAGCCGTTGCCGGCTCATTTCCATCAGGCCGAATTTAGAAATGGAGCCAAATTGCACGCGGGCACGATCTTCGCGTAGCGCATCGCGCAAGCGGTTTTCCACATCCCGGCGATTGCGGGACTCGTCCATGTCAATAAAGTCAATCACGATCAGGCCGCCCAAATCGCGCAGGCGCATTTGGCGGGCGACTTCATCGGCCGCTTCGAGGTTGGTACGGGTCGCGGTTTCTTCGATGTCGCCGCCTTTGATGGCGCGGGCCGAGTTCACGTCGATTGAAACGAGCGCTTCGGTGTGGTCAATCACAATCGCTCCGCCGGATGGCAGTTGAACTGTACGTGAGTACGCACTCTCGATCTGATGCTCGATCTGGAAGCGCGAGAACAAAGGTGCGTCATCACGATAGCGCTTCACACGCGCCGCATGCTCAGGCATCACGTGATCCATGAATTGCTTGGCTTGATCGTAGATGTCGTCGGTGTCGATGAGGATATCGCCCACTTCGGCGCTGAAGTAATCCCGAATCGCGCGGATGACAAGGCTGGATTCTTGATAAATCAGATAGGCGCCTTTGCCGCCTTTGCCAGCGCCGTCAATCGCGGTCCACAGCTTGAGCAGGTAATTCAAATCCCACTGCAATTCAGGCGCGCTACGGCCAATGCCTGCTGTGCGGGCGATGATGCTCATGCCGTTCGGATACTGGAGCTGGTCCATGTTTTCCTTGAGCTCGGCACGGTCATCGCCTTCGATACGACGCGAAACGCCACCGCCACGTGGGTTGTTGGGCATCAGCACAACGTAGCGGCCCGCCAGCGAAATGAAAGTGGTCAGCGCCGCGCCTTTGTTGCCGCGTTCTTCCTTTTCCACCTGCACGAACAGCTCTTGGCCTTCGCGAATCACATCTTGAATGCGTGCCTGGCTGGGCGACACATTGCCGTTGAAATACTGCTTAGAGATTTCCTTGAACGGCAGAAAACCGTGGCGGTCTTCACCGTAATCGACAAAACAAGCCTCTAACGACGGCTCCACGCGCGTCACCACCGCTTTGTAAATATTACCTTTGCGCTGCTCGCGCCCTTCGATTTCAATCTCGTAATCGAGCAGTTTTTGGCCATCCACAATGGCCAAGCGTTTTTCTTCCACTTGCGTGGCGTTGATCAGCATGCGTTTCATGCGTTACTCCTTTGCCGCCATTTTTCAAAGGCGGCACATCATTCACAGACTCATGTCGAGTCAAACGATGCCGTGAGCGGAGATTTGCAGACGAGAAGGAATTGCCGAAGGGCAGCGCGTGCGCGAGCGGTTTAGCTCGGGCGACGTGCGTGCGCAGGCGCAGGGACGCGGGTATCGCGATGAAGTGGAATGCGCGCGGGGCTCACGAGGGGTGAGTTAAACGCTATTGATTGAATAGCACTCCGCGCAGATTCTATGTTGGCAAAAGCAATAAGAGGCTTCACAAACGGCAAAACCAGCCGCTCCAGCCTCATCAACATGCTTACCAACAAGAACATCATCAAACCGTGTTTCCTAAGAGTCGCCAGTTAAGCCGCTTTCAACCTGAAAGGACGCAACTGGCCACCAAGATTCCAAATGGGTGTCTACAAAAATTTCCGCTCGCCCAAACTGCTGGAAGCGCCGCCGCAGACTCTGGCCTGCCAACTTGCGCCCCGGGCAATCCGGTGGCATCAACCGCCAATCTCCGCCATCTTATGCATCTAAATGCTTGTCAATCAAGCACTTAAGCGCGTTTTGTTCGCGTCAATTGGTAAAAAACATTATAGGCGGGATTGACCGCTTGTTTAGCAGAGGGCTTGTCAACACGCTCGCACACGCCAGACATACAGACGGGCGCAATCGGGCTATGATTGAAATGCCAGCTCATTTGGAAACCTCAAGTTGACAACTCCACATCAATACGTTTGCCTAAAAATGCAAGCAATGCGCATTTTTGGATTGCTCCTGCATGGAGTGCTGGTTGTCTCTGTCGCGATGGCTTTTGCCTCATGCGCTGCGCAATCTGTTCAGCCTGAATTGGTTTCAGCGACGCCTCCCAAGGCGTCACTACAGTTCGTAGACTTGCCCGGCTTCGACAAAGACTTGGTTCAATCCCTGAGCGCCCCATTGCCGCAGGTGCAGGTGGCTTTTTACGATCGCATTACACCGAGCGCCTTACCTGAACGTCTCCAAAAGTGGATGGCCTCGGTTGAAACAGGAGGCGGCAGCGTAAAGATCGTGCCCCCGCCTTCTACAGTGACAGCGCGCAGTCCTTTCATGTTGCTCAGCGCGGTTAGCTCCCTGTGGAGTGCAAACAGAATGATCAAGGAGGCCTCAGCTGCCGCTCAATACAAGATGGCCCACGCTTACGATGCTGAACTGCTCTTGAGGCTCGACGACAAAGGGGACACTTTGGTAGACCGGGTGGTTTTCGTTCAGAAAAAGAAATGAATTCTGATGGCGAGCCCTCACCATGAGTCAACTCTCGCGCTATCTCTGTTGGAAAGTCGACCGACCGCGCGCTTGCAGGCCACATCCTTGGTGGTTGATACCAGCAGCGAAGGACAGCGCTTAGACAATTTCCTATTGCGCATCTGCAAGGGCGTACCCAAAACGCATGTGTATCGCATCATTCGCTCCGGCGAAGTTCGGGTGAACAAAGGGCGGGCGCAGGTTGATACCCGCTTAGCGGTGGGCGATGTGGTGCGCATGCCGCCGATTCGGCTGACCGACAATGCCGCCCCCCAAGCAGCCCAGCAGCAAAGCGGCCCCGCACACACGCCACCCCGCGAGTTTCCGATTTTGTTTGAAGACGATGGCTTGCTCGCGATCGATAAACCGGAGGGCGTCGCCGTGCATGGCGGCTCGGGCGTGAGCTTCGGTGTGATCGAGCAGCTGCGCCGTGCGCGCCCGCAGGCTAAGTTTTTGGAGCTTGTCCACCGGCTTGACCGCGATACCAGTGGGATCCTCCTGATTGCCAAGCGCCGTAGCGCATTGGTGAACCTGCAAGCCCAGTTCAAAGCCCGCGAAACCGGCAAGACCTACCTCGCCTTGGTTAAAGGCACCTGGCCTGCCAAGCTCAAAGTGATTGACCTGCCGCTGCACAAATACTTGGTCAACGGCGGTGAGGATGACGGCGAACGCAGAGTGAAAGTCGTGGCGAAGGATGACCCGGATGGCATGCGCTCGATCACCTTGGTCAAAGTCACCAAAGCCTATACCTTGCCGAACGGCGAGGCCGCCAGCCTGCTCGAAGTCACCATCAAAACAGGCCGCACGCATCAAATCCGCGTCCATCTCGCCCACCACGAGCATCCGATCATTGGTGATGAAAAATATGGCGACTTTGAGCAGAACAAGGCTTTGGCGAAACTGGGTATGAAGCGGATGTATTTGCATGCTTGGCGACTATCATTTCAGCACCCCACCTCTGAGCAACCGGTGAGCCTATTGTGCGAGGCCCGTTTTGGGCTGTGATGACGCATGCGCCTGTTGTACCTGCACGGATTCCGCTCCTCCCCGCAATCGTCAAAAGCCAAGTTGATGGCTGCGAAGGTACAGCAGGTCAATCGAAAAAAGGCGGAGATTGAATGGCACTGTCCGCAACTTCCCGCTTCTCCTGCGCAGGCCTTTGAGCTGGCTTGGCAATGGGCGGTAAAGCTGGATGAGGCGCGAAGGAAGGAGCCACTGGCGGTGATTGGCTCTTCACTGGGCGGGTTTTATGCGGCAGCGTTGACGGAGCGGCTTTTGCGCGTGGGCATTTACGCACGCAGTGTCTTGCTCAATCCTGCGCCGTATCCAGCGAGAGACTTGGCTGCATACATCGGCCGCGTCAAAAACTGGCACGATGAGGGCGATTTTGCTTTCACGCAGCAGCACGTGGATGAACTCCAGGTGATCGACACCAAAGCCTTCACTAGGCCGGAGCGCTACATGGCATTGATCGCCGAAGGCGATGAAGTGCTCGATTGGCGCGAGATGACCCAACGCTACCCCGCAGGATTGACGCGCTTGCTCGAGGGCGGCGATCATGCGATCAGCGATTTTGAAATGTATGCGGATGAGGTTTTGGCGTTTTGCCGAGGTGCTTGAATGACAATACCGCCATGACAACGAACACACTGCAAGCCGATGCTCACATTCCGCGCCAAGGGCTGAGCGACGATGGGCAGCGCAAGATCGTGGATGTGGCCGTCGGCATATTGATGCAAGCCGATGGCAGCTTCTTGATGACGACGCGACCTGCGGGCAAGGTGTATGCCGGCTACTGGGAGTTTCCGGGCGGCAAGATCGAGCAGGGCGAAAGCTTGGAGGCTGCGCTGCGTAGAGAGCTGCAAGAGGAGATCGGCATCACGATTGGTGCGGTGCACCCTTGGAAAGAGCAGGTGGTGGACTATCCACATGCCTTGGTGCGACTGCATTTCTGCAAAGTGCATGAATGGAGCGGCACATTTGAGATGCGCGAAGGGCAAGAAATGCGCTGGCAAACCTTGCCTGCGCAGGTCGCACCGATTTTGCCGGGGGCGCTTCCCGTGTTAGCGTGGCTCGCCTGACAAGCTCACGCGATCGCAGCAAATTGCGCGTTCTGCCGAGCCGACTTACTCGACAGCTTTGACCATGTGCTCGACGACCTTCTTCGCGTCGCCAAACACCATCATGGTTTTGTCCATGTAGAAGAGTTCGTTGTCCAGGCCTGCATAGCCTGCGGCCATGGAACGCTTGTTCACGATCACGGTGCGGGCTTTGTAGGCTTCCAAAATCGGCATGCCGTAAATCACGCTGCCTTTTATCAGGGCAGCTGGGTTGACCACATCGTTCGCACCCAAAATGATGGCCACATCGGCTTGCTGGAATTCACCGTTGATGTCTTCCATTTCATGCACTTGGTCATAGGGCACTTCCGCTTCAGCCAGCAGCACATTCATATGGCCCGGCATGCGCCCTGCCACAGGGTGAATGGCGTATTTCACGGTGATGCCTTTGGCAGTCAGCTTGGCAGCGAGCTCTTTCACCGCATGCTGCGCGCGCGCCACAGCCAAGCCATAGCCCGGGACAATGATCACGGTCTCGGCGTTGCTCAATAAGAAAGCCGCATCGTCTGCGCTGCCACTTTTCACAGGGCGCTGCTCAACGGCTGCGCCTGCAGCAGTTGCGGCTTCACCACCAAAGCCACCCAAAATTACATTGAAGAAGCTGCGGTTCATCGCCATACACATGATGTAGCGCAGAATCGCGCCTGAACTGCCCCCGAGCGAGCCGGCGATGAACAGCATCGAATTGTTCAGCGAGAAGCCAATGCCTGCCGCCGCCCAACCAGAGTAGCTGTTGAGCATGGACACGACCACGGGCATATCAGCGCCGCCAATCGGGATGATGATCAGCACGCCGAGCACGAAGGCAATCGCAAGCGCCGCCCAGAGCGCGGCATCCATTTGCGTGGCGGTGTACACAGCGATCAACGCAACCATGGCCAAACCCAACACGAGATTGATCATGTGCTGCCCGCTGAAGCTCACCGGCGCGCCTTGGAACAGACGGAATTTGTACTTGCCCGAGAGTTTGCCAAACGCAATCACTGAGCCGCTGAAGGTGACCGCGCCGATCACAGCGCCGAGCGCCAATTCAAAGCGGTTGCCCGCTGGAATCGCGCCGCCTTTGGTGGTGATGGAGAACGCCCAAGGCTCAATCGCCGTGGCTACAGCGATAAACACCGCGGCCAATCCAATCATGCTGTGCATGAAAGCCACGAGCTCCGGCATCTTGGTCATCTCCACGGTTTTGGCCATGTAAGTACCCAAGCTGCCACCGATCACCAAGCCCAGCAAGACCCAAGTCATGCCCATTGCCTTGCCGCCCGAGAGCTGCACAATCAGCGCCGCCGTGGTCAGCACAGCAATGGCCATACCGATCATGCCAAACAGATTCCCGCGAATCGATGTCGTGGGATGGCTCAAACCCTTCAAAGCCTGAATAAAGCAAATAGAAGCCACCAAGTACAGCAGCGTAACGACGTTCATGCTCATGTCATTCGCTCCTTATTTTGTAGCGCTTGGCGCAGGTTCAGTAACGGTCAAGGCCTTCTTTGGCTCTTTTTTCTTGAACATTTCCAGCATCCGCCGCGTGACGAGAAAGCCGCCAAATACATTCACAGCCGCCAGCGCCACAGCCAGCACGCCCATGGTTTTGGCGACGCCGCCTTCCGTGAGTGCCGCTGCAAGCATGGCGCCGACAATGACGATGGCCGAAATCGCGTTGGTCACCGCCATGAGCGGCGTGTGCAGCGCAGGCGTCACCGTCCAGACCACGTGATAACCCACGTAGATGGCGAGCACGAAGATGATGAGATTGAGGATGGTGGGAGAAACGATGTCCATGATGGTTCCTGAATGTCTGTTTACTTCTTCTTGATCTCGCCAGCTTGCGTCATGAGGCAAGCGGCCACGATGTCGTCTTCCATATCGATTTTCAGATTGGCAGGGGGCTCACCTTTGGCAGCAGGCGGCAAGATGAGTTTGAGGAAGTCGAGTACGTTGCGTGCATACAAGGCGCTGGAGTCCGCGGCCACGAGCGCAGGCAGATTCGTATCGCCAATGATCGTCACGCCGTGTTTGACAACGGTTTTATCGGCCTCAGACAGCGGGCAGTTGCCGCCCACGCCATTGGCGCCCTTGCCTGCAGCGATGTCGACGATCACTGAGCCGGGCTTCATGGCCTTGACCATGTCTTCGGTGATCAATACGGGTGCGGCGCGGCCGGGGATCAAGGCCGTGGAAATCACGATGTCTGCTGCTGCCACGCGCTTGGCCACTTCGACTTTTTGCCGATCCATCCAGCTCTGTGGCATGGGGCGTGCATAGCCACCCACGCCAACAGCGGCATCACGCTCTTCGTCGGTTTCGTAAGGCACATCGATGAACTTGGCCCCTAGAGACTCTACCTGCTCTTTCACCGAAGGCCGCACGTCGCTCGCTTCGATCACTGCGCCCAGACGCTTGGCGGTGGCGATGGCTTGCAAACCTGCGACGCCGACGCCAAGGATCACCACCCGAGCCGCCTTGATGGTGCCGGCTGCCGTCATCAGCATGGGGAACAGGCGACCATAAGCGTTTGCACCCATCATCACGGCCTTGTAGCCCGCAATATTGGCTTGAGAGGAGAGCACATCCATGCTTTGCGCCCGCGTGGTGCGCGGCGCGGCTTCAAGCGCAAAACCTGTGATGCCAGCGGTTGCTAAGCGTTGCAAACCCTCATGGTTGAAGGGCTCAAGCATGCCGACAAGCGTTGAACTGGCTTTGAGGTGCGGCACTTCTGCCTGGGTCGGCGCACGCACCTTCAGGACCAAGTCACAGGCAAAAGAACCAGCGGCATCGGTAATGCTTGCGCCCACGGCCTCATAGGCGGCGTCGACCGCGCTGGCGGCCACACCAGCGCCAGCCTGCACCTGCACACTGTGTCCTTGAGCAATTAGTTTCTTGGCCGTCTCTGGGGTGACGGCAACCCGGGTTTCTCCCGCGAAAGTCTCTGCGGGCACGCCTATGCGCATGGTGTTCTCCTCAACGGTCGGTCTGACAGGTATTCTTTGCCGTCAGCTTACACGAGTTTGGTGCATCTTCAATCGGTAGGTGGGCACCTCTAAGACATTATCGGCATAAACTTTTCAGCCCTGCGCATAATTCAAAGCATGACTTCAAGCACTTTAATAGAGCGTTGGCATCCCAGTGTGACCGTGGCGGCTGTCATTGAGCGCGACGGTCAATTCCTCGTCGTCGAGGAACACACACCCGAAGGTCTGCGATTGAACAACCCCGCAGGTCACGTGGAGTGTGGTGAGAGCCTCGTGCAGGCCTGTGCCCGAGAAGCGCTGGAGGAGACGGCGCATCCATTTCAGCCGACGGCTTTGGTGGGCATCTACATGAGTCGCTTTCGTCGACCGAGCACTGGAGAAGACATCACCTATCTCCGCTTTGCTTTTTGCGGTTCGGTCGGGTCGGTTCTGGCGGGGCGTGCGCTGGATGCGGGCATCGTGCAGGCGTTTTGGCAGACACCTGATGAGCTTCGCGCCAGCCGGGAAAGGCACCGCAGCCCTTTGCTGCTGAAGTGCATGGATGATTACCTCAGTGGCCAGCGCCTGCCTTTAGATGCCGTGCACACCGATGCCAGTATCTGGCTTTGAAGCAAAAAAGCGGCCACTCAAGGTGGCCGGGGAAGCCTTTTTGCTGTTATGCATTAAGGCACCCGCTCAGGGAGGAAAAGCGGGGGATGCAAAGCACCCATTAATAATTTAGCGGACGCGTCCGCTCCGAACAAGATCGAATACACACGGTTGTTGTGTTTCTCAGACGGAAAATCGGCAAAAAAGCCTGAAAAAGCATTAATTTGTCTCTTCTGTGACATCAAAGTAGCCCGTTTTGTCACGTCTGACTGGGCCAAGGGCTTGCCAGAAGCGCCGACTTCCGAAGCTGAATGCTTCACAATGAGCACATGATTACGAGCTCATTTCCATTGCAACGTCCCCGTCGCCTGCGCCGCGATGCCTTCACGCGTAACCTCGTGCGCGAGAACGCACTCACGGTCAGTGACCTGATCTATCCCGTGTTCATCTTGGATGGGCAAGGGCACCGGCAAAGTGTTGGGTCGATGCCGGGTGTCGAGCGCTTAAGCGTTGATTTGCTACTGCCAGTGGCGCAAGAGTGCGTGGAATTAGGTATTCCGGTCATGGCATTGTTTCCGGTGATTGATCCTGCGCTGAAGACACCCGATGGCCAAGAGGCTTGGAATCCTCAAGGGCTTGTGCCGCGCGCCGTGCGAGAGCTGAAAAAGCATTTCCCGGGCTTGGGTGTGATGACTGATGTGGCGCTCGACCCATTTACTTCCCATGGTCAAGATGGCTTGCTTGACGACACAGGCTATATCGTGAATGACGAAACGGTGGCTTTGCTGGTCAAACAGGCGCTGACGCAAGCTGAGGCCGGCGTTGATATTGTTGCGCCCAGCGACATGATGGACGGACGCATCGGCGCGATTCGGCAAGCATTGGAGGCGCATGGCCATATTCATACGCGCATCATGGCGTACAGCGCTAAGTACGCCAGTGCGTTTTATGGACCCTTCCGCGATGCTGTGGGCAGTGCCGCCAATCTCGGCAAAGCCGACAAAAAGGTTTATCAGATGGACCCGGGCAACAGCGATGAGGCCTTGCGTGAAGTGGCGCTGGATATTGCCGAGGGGGCCGACATGGTGATGGTCAAGCCCGGCATGCCTTACTTAGATATTGTGCGACGGGTGAAAGATGAGTTCAAAGTGCCGACCTTCGCGTATCAGGTGAGCGGTGAATACGCCATGCTCAAAGCCGCCGCGCAAAACGGCTGGCTCGACCATGATGCGGTGATGATAGAGAGTCTGCTGGCCTTTAAGCGCGCCGGTGCCGATGGCATCCTGACCTACTTCGCCCGGGAGGCGGCTCGAAAGTTAAAAGCATGAAGCGTGGCATTGGCGGAGATTTGCTATATTATCCATAGCGTCTTGCTCAGGAAATATGAGGGCAAAAGGCTGAAAATGGAAATCAAATATGCAAATCATTGAATTCACATCAGACAGCCTTCGTTTTCTGGATTCGGTGCCGACAGCACCTGTGGCCGGCGGCTTCGTGTGGATTTATTTGGAACGCGAGGAATGGGATGCGAATCGCACCCTGATTCAAAGCGCAGCCATACAACTCGGCGGCTCCAGCATTCTGGAGCTTCATGCCGAAGACTTAACAAATGCGCAGCACCCTTCGCATTACGACTACACCTCGGTCTATGACTTGTTGATCTTCAGGCGCTTGGCGACCCAAGCCGAGACTATGCATGAGGTGGACCAGGAGCGCGCCATTTCAGCCTATCACGGGCAGGCGCAGACGCCGCAAAAAAAGGCGATCAAAAACAACGAGCCAGGCGTCCTTCAAGGCATCCGTTCCAAAGCCGTGGGATTTGTGGTCTTCGACCGATTGCTGGTGAGCTTGCATCCGCGTGGTTGCTACTCGGCGAAGAGCTTTGTTGATCGTTTCGTGCAGGATGCCAAAACCAGCGTCGATGCGGCGAGCGTTCGTAGCCGTATTCCGACCAGTCCGGCAGATCTGAGTCTTCGCATGGTCAACGCCATGGTGGACAGTTATTTGGATTTGCGCAAAGAACTGTCAGCGCGGCTGGAGTACTGGCAGGGCGAGCTGCTCAAGCCCTCGTCGCGCTTTAACAATTGGGGCGCACTTATGCAAGCGCGTGGCCAACTTCATGTTTTGGAAGAACTGTGCGATGAACAACATGACGCCGTGCAAGAGTGGTTAGACTCGATCCGTGAGACACCGCTTTCTGCGTGGGGCACAGACACCCTGGCCGCGCAGGCCCAACGCGATCAGCTGACAGCGCGTGCGCGAGATGTGATGGAACATATCGAACGCGTATTGCACCATGCGCGCCGGCTTGAGCAATCGGCAGAGACCGTGGTGCAAATTCATTTCTCGGCGCAGAGCAATCGTACCAACGACATCATGCGCACACTCACGGCACTCACCGCGATATTCTTGCCGCTGAACCTGATTGCGGGCATTTTTGGGATGAATTTCGAGTTCATCCCTTGGATTCATTCGCGCGGAGGCTTTTGGTGGGCGATAGGCTCGATGGTCTGCACGGCAGCCGTGCTCGGACTTTTGTTTTGGCGCAAGCAGTACCTCGCGCGGACGCGCGGGTGACACATTTCTGGGTTGGATCCTCTAAGCCACAGTCCTTCGTCGGACAGGCGAGCGGCCCCGCTGCGTGTGTAATGCCGCATGCCTTCACAAGACTTCACACTCACCGCTACCGATGGTTATGCCTTAGCTGCGACACACTACGTTCCAGATCAAGCAGTGCTTGATCCTGTTTCAGGCCGCGCACAGTACATCGTGATTGGCTGTGCCACGGCGGTCCCTCGGGGCTTCTACAAGCGATTTTGCGAGTACATCAACGGTTTGGGGCTACATGCCATCGCGGCTGACTATCGTGGGATTGGAGACTCTAAGCGGGGCTCGCTCAAAGGCTTCAAGATGGACTATGCAGACTGGTCGACCCTCGATTTAGCGGCCGTTGTGAACTTTGCGCATGAACGCGGCGAATGCTACTTGGTCGGACATAGCCTAGCTGGCCATGCGATTGGGCAGTTGCCGGATCCCAATATGCTCAAAGCCGCCTACTTATGTGGTGCTGGTGCGGGTTGGGCAGGATGGATGCCGCTGGTCGAGCGCATTAAAGTGTGGTTGTTATGGAACGTGATTGGCCCTGTCGCAACCACGTGGCTCGGCTACCAGCCGATGAGCAAACTGGGTTTAGGTGAAGATATTCCGCTCGGTGTTTATCGAGACTGGAAGCGCTGGTGTAGCTTTCCGCGCTACTTTTTTGATGACCCTGCGCCAGAGGCGAAAGCGATCGCTGCGAAGTTTGACCGCGTGCAATTGCCTTTGGCCGCTGCCACGAGCACAGACGATCTATGGGCACTGCCCAAATCACGCGACGCGTTCTTCAGTGGCTTTAAAAATGCGCAAGTTGAGCGTTTCGACCTCACTCCAGCCACTCTGGGGATCATGCACATCGGACACATGGGCTATTTTCGCCGGGATGTTGGCGCTGCGCTTTGGCCACAGATCATGGCTTGGTTGGTTCAGCATGGGCTGACAACGCGGCAGCCCAATTGATCCGCGGTGTCGCTATCGGTCTACTTCAATTCAAACAGCGCAGCGCCGTTTTCCCAAGCCACCTTGCGCGCCACATCCGCCGGCAGACCGCCAAGCCAGGTGCGGTAGCCTTTCATCAAGTCGCCGTAATACAGCCAGCGCTGGTTCACCCATGTGTCTGAGCCGATCATGAAGCGGCTAGGGAATTCTGTGATCAAGGCACGCCACTCAGGGCTGAGGAGGCCGTCATCTCCCGTGAGGCCAGGGCGATAAGACAGTTCACCCATCAAGCCCGGATACTTGCGCATCAAACTGCGCACGCGCTCGACGGATGCGCCGCCGATGCCGGTGTGTGCCCAAATCAATTTAGCCTTTTGCCCTTTGCTCGGGGTGTGCGCCATCAGCAAGTCAATCGCCACATCATCCACATGCGCGAGCACGGCGAGCTGCCTTTCTTCCGCGAGCTTCATGAGCTTGGCCGCTACTGCGCCATTGGCATTTGCACTGTTGTACAAATGAAATTCGCCAATGCCTTTATAGGCGCCAGAGGCCGTGCCTTTGGCGAGTTCATCGAGCACCATTTGGTAAATCGTCTCGTCCCGAAACCAGTTGTCATAGTCTGCCCGGTTGCGATAAAGGCGGATGAAGGGGATCACGGTCACACCGGCCTTGGCAGTCTGCTCCTTCGCGGCAGCCAGATTTTTTGTGCCATCGTTAGGCCGTGAATTCGCCACAATCGCTTTGACGCCATTGCGTTGCATGCGGGCGAGTACGTCAGCGATGGGGTGCGGTGATTGCGCCTCGTCGTTGTAGTGCAGGTGTGCATCCAATAGGGGGCCGGCGTAGTCAGCCGCCTGTGCAGCAGCAGCCGCGAAGACCAGACACAATAGGGATAACAGATATCGCATCGATGACACCTTGCTTTTTGCCGATGAGTGCACAAGTCTAAGCCATGACCTCAAGTATGACGACCTTACCTAGCCTGTTCATTTCGCATGGCTCGCCCATGTTTGCCCTCGAGCCGGGTCTAGCCGGGCCCCTGCTAACTCAATTGGGGCTGGATTTGCCGCGACCGAAAGCGATTGCTGTGATTTCGCCACATTGGATGACGCGTGGCGCGGCGGTGTGTGTT
>JANPAK010000403.1:0-3174 GCA_031429925.1 Variovorax sp. | reverse complement strand
CTACCTTGTTGCTGCGCGCCACCCATGACCGCACCTAAAACTGAATCGAGTAACCCCATGACCAAACTCCATATATAGAAAACGCTAGATTGTGAGGCGCATTCCGCGCTGCGGCAAGCTGACCAGCCGGGCATGTGGTTTTAGTGGTGTCTCCATGTGAACTTATGCACGCTTACCACTGCTCTGGCGTGTAGCCCACGATGATTTTGGAGCCGCTGACCACCACGGGCCGCTTGATCACGCTGCTGTTGCCCAGCATCAATGCCATGGCTGATTGCGCATCGATCACCGCGGCCTGCTTGGCAGGATCAAGCTTGCGCCACGTGGTGCCTTTTTTGTTGACCAGCGCCTCCCAGCCCAGCGCGGCAATCCAAAGTCGCAAAGCCGTTTCGGGGACGCCTTCCTTTTTGAAATCATGAAAGCGATAGGTCAAGCCTTTGGCATCGAACCAAGCGCGAGATTTTTTGACCGTGTCGCAGTTGGGAATGCCGTAGAGGATGATGGTGTTGCTCATGGCGATATTTTGCTTCAACTTCGGGGTGAGTCACCCTCAGCTTTAGGCCTTTTGCCGGCCGCCGCCCTTGCCGCTCGGGGCTACACTCGGCGGTATATAGCTACTGGGTGCACCCTATGAGTCTGCTTCACGGCATCCGCGTTCTCGATTTTGGTCGATTCATTGCTGGGCCTTACTGCGCCGCCTTGTTGGGCGACCATGGTGCCGATGTGATCCGCATCGAGCGCATCGAGGGCGGTGAAGACCGCTACGTGCCCAACGTGGCCGACACCGGCGAAGGCGGCATGTATCTGCAGCTCAATCGCAACAAGCGCTGCCTCACGCTGGATTTGGGCAGTGACGATGGACGGCGAATCGTGCGCGAGCTGGTGCAAGGCGCCGACGTGGTGGTGGCCAACTTGCCGCCAGCCACGCTGCGCAACCTTGGGCTGGACTGGGATACGGTCGCTCAGCTCAATCCCCGCGCCGTGCTGGTCGTGGCGACGGCCTATGGCCCGACGGGCCCCTACAGCCAACAACTGGGCTTTGATTCTGTCGGGCAAGCCATGAGCGGTGCAATGTACATGTCGGGCATGCCCGATGCCCCGGTGCGCACCAGCGTCAACTACATTGACTTTGCTACGGCGCAGGCCTGCGCAATGGGCGCCCTAGCGGCCCTGTGGGCGCGTGAGCGCAGTGGCCGCGGGCAATTGGTCGAGGGATCGTTGCTTCGCTCGGCACTGATCCACACCAACTCTCTGTTGATTGAGCAAGCGGTTCGATCACCCGATCGGGTGCCGCAGGGCAATCGAGGCTATTTGGCAGCACCAGGTGACCTTTTTCGCACGCGAAGCGGCTGGCTGGTGGTGCAGTCGGTCGGACAGGTGATGTTTGAGCGCTGGTGCGATATGGTGGGTCGCCCGGATCTGAAGTCTGAGGCTCGCTTTGCCACCGACGTGCTGCGCGGTCAAAACAGCGCCGAGGTGAGCGCCATCATGTCGGCTTGGTGCGCGGATCGCTCGAGGGGCGACGCGCTGGCTGCTTTGGCCAAGGCCAAGATTCCTACAGGCCCGGTTTACAGCCCGCAGGAAGCTCTGGACGATCCGCATATTGCTGCTGCGGGCTTGCTGCAGCCACACACCTTCCCGGGCATGCAGGCAAGCTTCCCGCTCGCGCCGCACCCGGTGGACATGTCTGACACGCCGCCTACCTTTCATCGCAGCGCACCGACGCTGGGTCAACACACCGACGAGATCCTCGCCGAATTGGGCTATGCAGCGTTTGAAATTGCGGCGTTGCACGAGCGCAAAGTGGTTTGAGGCCGTGACGTGCGTTGCTAAGGCTTTCCTATCCGTGGCGTGAGCTCGATACCAAGTTCAGGGACAATCGACGGATGAAAGATTTGAACGAGTGGCTCGCCTACATTGAAGGCCTGCATCCAAAAAACATCGATATGGGCTTGGAGCGGGTGCGCGTGGTTTGGAGCCGGGTGAAAAGCAATTTTGGCATCGAAATCAACTGCCCCGTGATCACGGTAGCGGGCACCAATGGCAAGGGCTCGACCTGCGCAATGCTCGAATCCGTGTATTGCCAAGCGGGCTACAAAACGGGCGTCTACACCAGCCCGCATTTGGTGAATTTCTTGGAGCGTTGTCGCATTCGTCAAGAGAATGCAGTTGCTATTGATTTTATAGCATCTTGCGCAGATATTGAAAGGGCTAGATGCCAAAAAGGCTCTGAAAATGAACCGGAGATCAGCCTCACTTACTTCGAATTCACCACACTGGCCTTTTTGCTGCTGATGTGTCGTGCGGCGCAGTCGGGTCAGCTGGATGTGATGATCTTAGAGGTGGGCCTGGGTGGCCGGTTGGATGCTGTCAACATTGTTGATGCCGACTGCGCCATCATCACCAGCATCGATTTGGATCACATGGAATACCTTGGGCCTGATCGCGAGAGCATTGGCCGCGAGAAGGCAGGCATCATGCGAGCAGGCCAACCGGTGATCGTGAGCGATCCAATGCCACCGCAATCGGTGATCGATCATGCGCAGCGCGTTGGTGCAGACCTGTGGCGGGTGGGGCAGGATTTCAACTTCCAAGGCGACAAGCAGCAATGGGGCTGGGCTGGGCGCGGTAAACGATTGAGCGGATTGGCTTATCCAGCGCTGCGTGGCGCAAATCAGCTCATCAATGCCAGTGGCGTTTTGGCCGCGATCTACGCCATGAATCAACAACTGCCTTGCACGGCTCAGGCGGTGCGCAATGGCTTGGCATTTGTGGAACTGCCGGGGCGATTTCAGATCGTGCCGGGGCAGCCCGCCTTGGTCCTGGACGTGGCACACAATCCGCATGCCGTGGCCGCCCTCACGGCGAATCTGGATGCCATGGGCTTTTACCCAACCACACATGCCGTTTTTGGCGCGATGGCTGATAAAGACCTCACGCCGATGCTCTTGAAGCTCGCACCGATTGTGGATTGTTGGTATTTCACCGATCTGCCCACGGCCCGCGCAGCGAAGGCAACTGAGTTGCAAGCCCGCTGGCAAACGCTCAACACCCGGATGGATGCAAAGAGCAGCACTTACACCTCGCCACAACAAGCGCTGGATGCAGCCGTCGCGGCCTCAGATGCAACCGATAGAATCGTGGTGTTTGGCTCGTTCTACACCTTGGGCGGCG
>JANPAK010000402.1:0-2829 GCA_031429925.1 Variovorax sp. | reverse complement strand
CCGCCGCCCTTAAAGCGGCAGTCAACAACGCCGATCTCACGATCACACCGTCAGCCAGGGCAAATCGAGAGGTTGCGGAAGCGGTTGCAACTTTCCCTGGCAGCGTCACTGGTACCGGCGGCAGCACAGTGACCCAAGAGCTGGAGTTGGTCTATTGGAAAGACATCAAAGAAAGCACGGAACCAGAAGTATTGGAAGGTTTTCTCAAGCGTTTCCCAATAGGTATCTATGCCGATCTAGCCAAACGCCGGCTCAAGACACTTGCCGATCAGGAAAAAGCATCTGGCCAATCGCGCTACGAGACGACGCAGCTGCGCAAGCCAGGTGAATCGACCATGGTCGCTATGGGTGCGCCGATCGGCACGATCATCACCGCAGGGGTGACCGAAGGTGCCGCCGCGACATCTGCTGCTTTGTCTGCTGACGACCCCACCCTTCCCCCGAGCGCATACAACGACTCCGAGTATGGGCCCAGCACACAGTTCGCTCCAACGCAATTTTCCTCAACCGAGCCGATCGCTGCGAACGAGAAGACCGCCCGCAAACAAAGCAAAGTGGCGGCTGAGGGACCGATGCAAACGATGCCTTCACCATTGGAGAGGCCGTCCGCTACGGGTAAATCCTCCAAAAGTCTGATCATTGCCACCAGCGTGGGCGTTTTGGTGGCGGCAGGCGCCGCGTTCATGTTTCTGCGCGGCCCGTCTAGCCCGCAAACGACTGCCGGCAACGTCACACCAACCGCCGTGATTTCGAGCGACGCCTCCAGCAGTGCACTCAATACGCAAACAGTTGTAGCAACGAGTACAAACACGGCAACAACTTTAGTCGCTGCGTCGCAAACAGCCACCACGCCAGCATCCACGCGCACGGGCGTCACAGCGCCCGCGCTGGCGGCATCCGCGCCGCGCGGAACCAGTACCGCGAGCGGTTTTGCACGGGCCGCCTCTGCGGCAGCGGCTTTGATCGCGAATCGACGTGCGAGCGGGCCGAGTGTGCCGACCACTACCGCTATACCTACACCTTCCGCGCCAACACCGAGTACACCCGTGGATTCGGCGCCTGCGCCCCGCGCCATCTCGAACCCACAACCCAATGCGGCACCGGCACCTGCCGCCGAGCCAGCGGCGCGGGCACCCCTTGGGCCGCGTGAAGCTTGCGATGGTCGCTTGCTACTGGGATTCTTGCAATGCCTAGCCGAGCAGTGCGACCGACCCGTCTTTCGCAATCACCCCGTTTGTGTAGAGCGTCGCATCGGCGAGCAGCGAAGGCGCGATTCCTCTGCCAACTGAACGTTTGAACCTATTCGATCCGGCTTGAAGCGCCGCATCGCTGAGTTGACCATGATCTCCCTCAAAAACATCACGCTGCGTAGAGCAGCCAAAGTGCTGCTCCAAGATTGCAGCGTTACCATCCAACCCACAGAAAAAGTAGGGCTAGTGGGACGCAATGGCGCAGGTAAATCCAGCCTATTTGCCTTGCTCACGGGTCAACTGCATGAAGACAAAGGCGACTTTTTTATGCCCAGCGGCTGGCGCATGGGACAGGTCCAACAATCGATGCCAGAAACCGACGAGAGTGCAACGGAATTTGTGTTGGCTGGCGACACGCGTTTGTCAGAACTCAATGAAGAACTGCTCGGCTGGGAACAACACCCAGACCAAGAAAGCGCTGGCAATCACATCGCAGAGCTACATGCACAACTTCAGCATGCGGGGGCTCACGATGCGCGCGCACGAGCGCAAGCTTTGATCCTTGGTTTGGGCTTTAGCGTCGACGAACTCGAACGCCCCGTCAATAGCTTCTCCGGGGGCTGGCGAATGCGCTTGCAACTGGCTCGCGCTTTGATGTGCCCCGCTGATCTGTTGTTGCTGGATGAGCCAACCAACCACTTAGACCTCGACGCCTTGGTCTGGTTGGAGAGTTGGCTTAAGCGTTTTGAAGGAACCATCGTTGTGATCAGTCACGATCGGGAGTTTCTCGATGCGGTCACTAAAGTGACGCTCCATATCGACAACGCGCAAGTCACCCGCTACGGCGGCAACTACAGCTGGTTTGAAGAGCAGCGCGCATTGCGCATGGAACAACAACAAGCCGCATTTGGCAAACAGCAAGAGAAGATAGCGCACCTGCAGAGCTTCATTGACCGCTTCAAAGCCAAAGCGAGCAAGGCCAAGCAGGCGCAAAGCCGCGTCAAGGCTCTCGAGCGCATGGAACGCATTGCACCCATGCTCACCGCCGCAGACTTTCAGTTTGAGTTTCGTGTGCCGCAAAACATTCCCAATCCCATGCTATCTATTAAAGAAGCGACTCTGGGCTATCAGGACGAGCGCGGGCAAACACCCATCCTCAAAAGCATCAGCAAATCGGTCATGGCGGGGCAGCGCATTGGTATCTTGGGCGCCAACGGTCAGGGTAAGTCTACCTTTGTGAAAACCGTCGCGAAGCAACTTGCTCCACTGAGCGGCATTCTCACCGAAGGCAAGGGTCTGTCGATTGGCTATTTTGCGCAACAAGAGCTTGATGTCTTGCACGAAGCAAGCACGCCCCTCGAACACATGACTCGCTTGGCCAAAGACGTTGGTCCACCCGGACGAGAACAGGAGCTTCGCAATTTTCTCGGCAACTTTCTCTTTAACGGCGACATGGTGGGCCAAGCCGTTGGCAGCATGAGCGGTGGCGAAAAAGCGCGCTTGGTATTGGCGATGGTGGTCTGGCAAAAACCCAATCTGTTGTTGCTGGACGAGCCGACCAACCACCTGGACTTAACCACCCGCGAAGCGCTGCAGATGGCACTCAACAAATTCGAAGGGACGGTGATGCTGGTAAGCC
>JANPAK010000401.1:0-3100 GCA_031429925.1 Variovorax sp. | reverse complement strand
GTATTGCTTTGGCCGAGCTAGCACAGCGTGATCTGATTGCCATAGCTGGCATTGCCAACCCAGACGCCTTTTTCAGTATGCTTCGCGAGCGCGGATTACAGCTCAGCGAGACGGTAGCGATGCCTGATCACTATGATTTTGAGATCATGCCACGCTCATTTCAAAAGGGGCAGTGGCTGATTTGCACCGAAAAAGACGCCGTAAAGCTCTGGAGGACGCCGCTTGCCGAGCATTGCACGATCGTCGCGGCGCTCTTGGCCCTCACGCTACCTTCCGCATTCACCGCAGCTTTGCTTGAAAAGTTATCATCCGTGCAACCTACCCAGTGAAATTCCTATGGACGCCAAACTCCTCGAACTGCTCGTCTGCCCTGTCACCAAAGGCCCCCTCACGCTTGACCGCGAGAAAAATGAGCTCCAAAGCCGCAGCGCCCGACTAGCCTATCCCATTCGCGATGGCATCCCGGTCCTCCTTGAGAATGAAGCTCGAACCTTGAGCGACGACGAGATTGATGTGCTGCACGGCAAAACACCGCAGCCTTGACTTAGGCCTTCTATGAGCTTCACCGTTCTCATTCCAGCTCGCTTGGCTTCTACGCGTCTGCCCGGCAAACCGCTGGCTGACATTGGCGGCGCACCGATGGTCGTGCGCGTGGCACAGCGGGCGTTGCGCTCAGGTGCCAGCCAAGTCGTTGTCGCATGCGACGACCCCTCGATCCAAGCCGCCTGCGCAGCGCATGGCATCTCCGCTTTGCTCACACAAGTCAATCACCCCAGCGGCTCGGACCGCTTGGCTGAGGCGTGCGACAAACTCGGCTTGGCAGACGACGCTATTGTCGTGAATGTGCAGGGCGATGAGCCATTGATTGACCCCAAGCTCATTGCCGAGGTCGCCGCCTTTTTGAAAAAATCTCATCAAGCCGTTATGGGAACTGCAGCGCATGCTATTCATTCAATAGCAGATCAAAACAATCCGAATATCGTCAAGGTCGTGATCGACGCCAGCGGCCACGCGATGTACTTCAGTCGCAGCCTGATCCCGTTCAATCGCGACAGCCATCCGCATGCACCACAGCCCCTGCGTCACGTCGGCATATACAGCTATCGCGCTGGCTTTTTGCGCGAATTCCCTAAGCTGGCGCAAGCACCGATCGAATTGAGTGAGTCCCTCGAGCAGTTACGTGTGCTCTGGCATGGTCACAAGATTGCGGTATATGTGACCCCCAATGTGCCAGGCATGGGGGTCGACACGCCGGATGACTTAGCCGCTGTGCGCAAGATTTGGCTAGAGCAATAAGCGAGTATCAAGCTGCCCATGCTATTCTCTGTAAAGTTGATAAAAATCGAGGGTAAGCATGAGACTCATTCTTCTGGGCGCGCCGGGTGCAGGCAAAGGCACGCAGGCGGCCTTTATTTGCAAGCAATTCAGTATTCCCCAGATCTCGACCGGCGACATGCTGCGTGCAGCCGTCAAAGCAGGTACAGCCATGGGTATGGCTGCCAAGAAAGTGATGGACTCGGGCCAGTTGGTGAGCGACGACATCATCATTGGCTTGGTGAAAGAGCGCATTCAGCAATCTGACTGTGTCAACGGATTTTTGTTTGACGGTTTTCCGCGCACGATTGCTCAGGCCGATGCGATGAAGGAAGCCGGTGTGAAGCTGGATGTCGTGCTTGAAATTGATGTGCCCTTTGAAGCCATCATTGAGCGCATGAGTGGCCGTCGCAGTCATCCCGCGTCTGGCCGTATCTATCACGTGAAGTTCAATCCACCGAAAGTCGAGGGCGTTGACGATGTCACTGGCGAGCCACTGGTGCAACGCGACGACGACAAAACCGAAACAGTGCAAAAGCGCTTAGATGTGTATAGCGCGCAAACCCGACCCTTGGTGGAGTATTACTCCGCTTGGGCCGCCAAGGATCCTGCCAACGCGCCCAAGTATCGGAAGATTGACGGTATGGGCGATGTCAACGACATCACCGCCAGAGCTCAGGCCGCGCTCAGCGCGTAATGCACACTTGCTACTGAATATATAGCATCTTGCGCAGTATCCATAAGGCGTGATCCGCGAAACCACATAAAAAAGCCCGCTGAAAGCGGGCTTTTTTGCTTCACAAGAGAAATATCAAGCTACTGGCTTGAAATCGTAGCCGTTGCCCATTTTCTCCACGCGGCCGAAGGCTGGGAAGGGAAAGTGGAAACCACCAGCGAGCATTTTCTCGTTGACGACCATCTCAAACATTTTGCGACGGGTTTCGCGGGCAGCGTCAGCGTTCATGTCGAACTGCACAGACCAGTCTGGGTTACGAGCAAAGAGCTGGGGAATGTTAGTCAAATCGGCAAGGTAAGCAAACTTCTCGCCTTTGCTTTCCACGCGAATCAGGCTATGCCCTGGCGTGTGACCAAACGCAGCCATGCTGGTGATACCGGGGAACAGCTCCTTGCCTGGCTCAAATTGCACCAATTGATCTGCAGGCAGGCCAGTAAATATACGGCGTACTGCTTGAAACGCGCCTCGCATCGCTTCTGGTGCGGCGGCCATGCGGGCATCGTCCATCCAGAACGCATGCTCGACGGTAGGCACCATGATTTTGGCTTTTGGGAAGACCAGTTGACCTGCTTTGTTGCGCACACCGTTGATGTGGTCACCGTGATAATGAGTTAAAACCACCGTGTCAATGTCGTCGGCTTTGAAGCCAGCAGCATTCAGGTTAGCCATCAAACGGCCCGTGGTCGGGCCGCCATTGTCAGCAAAACCAGTGTCCATCAAGATGCGTCGATTGCCCGCCACCACGAGGAAAGCGGTGAAGGGAATGTCAATGTACTCGGTGGGCAAATTCTGCGACTGCAAAAGAGCTTGAACTTCAGCCATCGGCGCGTTGCGCACAAATTCAGCAGCCAATGGGCGGCGAGCCACGCCGTCGTTCAGGGCGATGATTTCCATATCGCCAAGTTTTTGCTTACGGAAACCCACTTGCACCACGGAAGGTGCGCCAAAGTTCGGCGCATTTTGTGCAATCAGGGGGGCACACGAACCGGCCATATAAGCCAGGGTAGCAGCGCCGCCGCCTACAAAAATATCTCTGCGATTGATCATGAT
>JANPAK010000400.1:0-1817 GCA_031429925.1 Variovorax sp. | reverse complement strand
TTTCAAAAACAAAAAACGATTCTTGTCCGCCATTGCCGATGTGCCAGCGTTCCAGCATTTCCGAACGTCTGCCCGCCGCGTCAATCGTCGTATCCTGAAAACTGTTGGTATCGCCTTTCGCTTCGTGGACGATGTTTCCCGCCACGTCATAGCTCACATTCGGGTCTTGCTGTCTGCCGTTGATATAGGTTGCCGTAAAACCACCGTTGACGTTCCAATGAGTCGTATCTCGTTCGATCATCTGTGAAAAGGCGTCGTAGCCGATGGTTTGTTCATAAACGCGTTTGCTCGAATTATCCGAACCTTGCCCGATGCCGAATTGATTAAATGCAAGCCGTCCGGCGTGGTCGTATTTCATCGTTCGATCCCATTTATTATCGAGCAGATCATCTTTTGCTTGCACACGGCTGTCGGCTGTATATGTAAAATCGGATTTCAACAAATAACCGCCCGATTCGCTCGCGCTCGGTGCTTCAAAATGCGTCACCCGCAGACGGTTATCGTAATCCATCTTGATCTGCGGCGTTTCATTCGGCAAGTCGTAATCCATCTGTTTGATCTGTCCAAAGGCACGATATTTGATGTTCGAGGCATAGTGTCCGGTTGTATTCTGCGCCCAAGCTGTTCCCGTGACTGCCGTTAATCTGCCTGTTTTATCACTGGTATAATTAACGGACGAACTAAACGGGTCGGTGATTGATTTCAAGCCGCCGCCGAGATTGTAGGTATAGGAAATTGTCAGATTATTCGTCAGATCGGTGAAATCTTTGGTTTCACTGCTCAATTGTGAAAGGTCGTTGTAGCTGTAAGTGGTTGTGCCTGTCCCGTCGGTCATTTCCGTTCGATTGCCGAGTGCGTCATAGCTGAAATTGACGGTCGGCGTAACGGGAATGGTTGAACCGTTCGGCACGGAGTAGCTGATTTGCGTTGTCAAGCCTCGATTGTCGTAGGTAAAATTCGTTATCGCATTGCGCGGATCAACAATTTGCTGAATCGAATCATCAGCGTTATAAATCCAAGTTGTATTTGTATTGGCATCTTCAACCGGATAATGCCGCGTTTTCATCCGCCCGTGTCCGTCGTAAGTTATCGTCACGTCCTGGAAGGTCGAACTGTTCCCCGAACCCGCATACTGCCGCGTGTTCGTCACTTGGTCGCGCCCGTTAAATGTTTGGACGGTCGTCGTATATGCGCTCACACCGTCCCAATTGAGAACTTCGGTTTTATAACTTCTGCCGAGAATGTCGGCATAGATTCTTTGTGTTCTTCTGGCATTAACGGTTGGTTGGTCATCGCGCGGGACGAGTTCGCTTTGAATCGTCGTCACTTGTCCGCCCGCACAGCCGCAACCTTCGTAACTTGCCAATGTATCTGTGCCGTCGGTGTTGATCGTGCGCGTTGTTCTGCCTTTCCAATCATATTCTTGCGATGACCAGAGCCAGCCGCGGGTCGCATCATCGCCCGCCGGTTCGTAATTTGAATTGATTTCGGTCGGCACTGTTGAGCGCGTTACTTGTCCCAAGATGTCGTATTCGACGAGGCTTCCCGTCCAGCCGCCGGTCGAGTTCGGGTGTTCGGTGCGCGACTTTCGCACTCGTCCTGCGCCGTCCGTCCACGATTCGCTCATTACTTCATCATTTGAGTCTGCGCCGTTGTTGTTGGTGTCAATAATGGTTGTATAGACTTTGCTTTGGATTTGATTGGTCGGGTATTCGTAGCGCGTGTATGCGCCTGTGTTGACAAGCGTTTCTTTATCTAACCTGCCGATCGAATCGTAATTTTCTCACAATGAAACTGCGAGAACATTCATTTATCCA
>JANPAK010000399.1:0-16933 GCA_031429925.1 Variovorax sp. | reverse complement strand
CCTCGAAGGTCTGTCCGGGAAAAGCATCCACCGTGAAGGTCGCGCGTTGCCCGGTGCGAATACGACTCACATCGGATTCGTCAATGCTGGCATCGACCTGCATGTCGGATAGGTTTTGCGCGATCACAAACAACTCCGGCGACTGCAGACTCGCGGCCACCGTTTGTCCTTTTTCAATCGCACGCTTGATCACAATCCCACTCACGGGCGACGTGATTTTGGTGCGCTGAAGATCAATCCTTGCCTGCGCCATCGCTGCCTCGCGCTGCGCCACGTTGGCCTGCGCCGATTTCACTTGGGCATTGGTCACCGCGAGTTGCGCCTGCGTGGACTTGAGGCTTTCACTCGAGGTGTTGACCAAAGCGCGGGCCTTGTCGGCCTCGCTTTGTGCAATAAACTGCTTCTCGGCGAGTTCTTTCTTGCGTTCGAAATCGCGCTGCGCCTCCGCCACATCCACTTGGGCACGCGAAATGCCCGCTTGAGACGCCAATACATTCGCCTGCGCCGTCAGCACCGCCGCACGCGCTGCATCCACATCGGCCATGGCCTGGCGCACACGAAACTCGAAAGTCTCGGGGTCAATTTGCGCGATCAACTGGCCAGCCTTCACTTCAGAGTTGAAGTCCACAAAGAGTTCTTTGATCTGGCCGCTGACTTGCGTGCCCACGATCACCTGGGTAACCGGGTTGACTGCGCCGCTGGCTGAGACGCTGGCTTGCAGATTGCCGCGTTCAATTTTGGCCGTGCGATAGGTCTGGGCTGCATCATCGGCCTTGGACTGCCACCACCAAACGCCTGCGCCGGCAACGGCCAGAGCGACGGCACCAATGATCAGACGGGTTGTTTTCATCCGGCTATTGTAGGAAGATCACGCCGTGGTATTGATGTCCGTCTCGTAAAGCCCTGTCGAAGCCGGTAAACTGGATGACAAATCGTCCCCTTCCAATGAACGACAGTCAAACGCTGCCCAACCAACCCGCCAACAGCCTGATCCAGCAACTGGCCCGTGAGTTGATGGCTTTTCCGCCATTTGCGCAAATGGAGGAAAAGCATGTGCGACTGTTTGTGCAGGGCAGTGAGCAGCGCTACTTCGGCCCCGACGAGGCGGTGTTGGGCCCGGCCGATGGCCCGGCACGGGAACTGCTTTATGTCAGGCGCGGAGCGATCAGCGGCGCCCAAGGGCTGGATCAGCTCGCCGGTGGCAGCTTCTTATACGAGGCAGGAGACATGTTTCCGATCAGTGCGGTGCTGGCCGAACGCACCGTCACAGCGAGCTACCAAGCGAGGGAAGACTGCTTTGTCTTGGCACTGCCTGCACCGAAAGTGCAAGCGTTGGCAGCGCAAAGCGCAGTCTTTGCAGATTTCCTGAACCGCCGTGTGCAGCAGTTTTTGGATTTGTCGCGCAAGGCCTTGCAAGATCAATACGCCTCCAAGGTCTTGGCTGAGCAGTCAATGGAAGCGCCGCTGGGCGATCTGGTGCGCAATGCGCCGCTCTCTTGTGAGGCGCAAACACCTCTGCGCGAGGCCTTAGGCCAGATGAAAGAGCGGCGCGTGGGCTCGATCATGGTGTTGCATCCTGATGAATCCGCGCACGGCATCCTCACGCGCCACGATGTGCTGGATCGCATCACGCTACCCGGCATCGCGCTCGATGCGCCGATCAGCGCGGTGATGATCTCACCCGTGCATACCCTGACCGATCATCACACGGCGCAAGACGCCGCCCTGATGATGTCGCGCTACGGTATTCGCCACGTGCCGATCACCCGTGAGGGAAAGGTCATTGGCATCGTCTCCGAACGTGATTTGTTTGCGATGCAGCGCTTAAGCTTGCAACAGCTCTCGAGCTCCTTGCGGCAAGCTCAAAGCGTTGATGATCTGAAGGCACTGGCGCCCGATATCCGTCGATTCGCTGAGCGCTTGCTGGGCCAAGGCATCCAGGCGCGGCAACTGACGGGCTTGATCAGCCATCTGAACGATCTGCTCACGCAGCGCATGCTTGATCTCCTCGCCACGCAGCATGGACTGGACGCCTCTCAAGCCTGCTGGCTGGCTTTGGGCTCAGAGGGCCGCGAAGAACAAACCGTCGCCACGGATCAAGACAACGCCCTTGTCCTCTCGGATGAATCGGCGCAAGAAGCGCATCCGCGCTGGCTCGCATTTGCGCTCGAAGCCAATCAGGTCCTCGACGCCTGTGGCTATCCGCTGTGCATGGGCAACATCATGGCCAGCAACCCTGAGCTCGCACTGCCTGCAAGCCGGTGGCAAGAGCGTTTCGCCAATTGGATCGAGTTTGGTAGCCCACAGGATCTGCTCAATGCCAGTATCTTTTTTGATTTGCGACCGCTCTGGGGCCATGCGCCGCTGGCTCATGGCTTGCGCCGCCACATCACCGAGCAAGCCGCGCAAGCGCCGCGCTTTTTGAAAATGCTCGCACTCAATGCGCTGCAGAGAACCACACCGCTGACCTGGACCGGAGCGATTGACACCCATGATGATGGCACGGTGGATCTCAAATTGCGCGGAACAGCGATCTTTGTGGATGCGGCCCGCTTGTATGCTTTGGCGCACGGCATCGCGGCGACCAACACGCGCGAACGCCTACAAGCCGTCGGCGCGGCTTTAGGCGTCAAGGCGCGCGAGTACGAAGGCTGGATTGGCGCTTTTGAGTTCCTTCAAATGCTGCGGCTGCGCGTTCAGACCGAGATTGCCGAAGGCCGCGGTGATCCGGATCAACCCAATCGCATCATTGTGCGAACGATGAACACGATTGACCGCCGCATCCTCAAAGAGAGCCTGCGCTTGATGGGCGAGCTCCAGCAGAGGATGCAGTTGGATTACGCGCGCTAAGGCTCCAAGCATGTCCCTGTTCGATTGGCTTTTGCATCGCGCAAACGCAGCGCCGGCTGCTACCCAAGCGCGCTGGGTGGTCGTCGACGTCGAGACCAGCGGACTCGATCCCAATGAGGCTCAGTTGCTCGCGATCGCAGCCGTGGCAGTGCAAGTGGATTGGACCACCCGCAAACTGAGCATCTTGCCGGGCGACAGTTTCGAGGTCGATATCCGGCCATTTGAAGTGGTGAAAGACAAAACCAACATCCTCGTGCACGGCATCGGTCAGAACCGCCAGCTCCAAGGCCAAGGCTTGGCAGAAGCCTTGACTGCCTTTCTTGAGTTCATCGGCGACGCCAAGCTCTTGGCTTTTCACGCTTGGTTTGACAAGGCCTTGATCGGCCGCCATGTGAAGATGGTGAACCTGCCCGGTTGGGAGAAGGGCTGGCCCAATCCTTGGGTGGATATCGAAAAGCTCTGCGCCGCGGCCTATCCTCAAGTTCGCGCCCATTCACTGGACGAGTGGATGGACGAATTCTCCATCGAGTGCACAGCGCGACACGAAGCGGCGGCCGACACATTTGCGGAGTGCGAGGTGTTGCAACGCATCTGGCCACGCATCGCTTTGCAGGCAGCGTCTTGGAAAGACCTGTTGCGCCTTGAAAAAGAAGGGCGTTGGCTCGCTAAAAACGCTTGATCGCAGCGCCATTGTCCTGCGCCGGCGTGCTTTCTGGAGGCGGACATTGCATTTCACGCCGCAATTTCCGCATTTCGTCGCAAATCGCTCGCCAAGCGAGAGCCGCAACGGCACAGTGTCGCCATGCAAACACTTTCATCCCTCTCACCGCAAGTCATCATCCACCTTGCCGCGGCGCTGTCCGCCGCAGTGATTGGGCCTTTTGCTTTATGGGCACGCCTTTCCAGCCAACAACGCCCGAAGCTGCACCGCGCTTTGGGCTACGCCTGGGTCACGATGATGCTTGTCACTGCAATCTCAGCTGCCTTCATTCATTCTCATTTTCCGCAGTGGTGGCGTTTCTCGTGGATTCACCTCTTCATTCCTGCAACCCTGATCGGTCTGTTCGCGGCATTCTGGTTTCTCGCCAAGGGCAATATTGCCGCCCATCGAAAAGCCATGGTTCGTCTGTACTTTGGTGCCTGCTTGGGTGCTGGCGTATTCACCTTGCTACCCGGCCGATTTCTTGGCCAATTCGTCTGGGCCTAGGCCCACCGACTATTCTTCAGGAGCCACCATGAGTCAAGTTTATGAATTTCCCACGGCACAACCACCCGCGACCCTCAGCCCCGCCGACATCGAACGCCTCGCCCGTCGCCGCGCGGGCGCGAAGCTGGGCTGGTACATCCACGCTGCTGTGTTTATCTGCGTCAATACTTTGCTCATGACGATTTCTCTCGCCAACGGCAAGCCTTGGGCGTTCTTCCCGCTCATGGGATGGGGGCTCGGCCTCGCGATCCACGGTGCGGTGGTTTGGCTGGGCAGTCCGGGCAGCGCCTTGCACGAGCGCCTGCTCAGCAATGAGCGCAAGTCCTTGGCGGCGCAGCGCGATCCTTGGTAAATCAGTTCGGTGAAAATTCAGATCGTGATACAAATCATCGAAAAAGCGCCCATCTGGGTATGGCCCTTGCTTCTCGTGCTCATTACCTTGGGCTTGCGCATGAGTCGCTCCCGCAGTGTGCCGCCAAGGCCCGTCATCATCATCTCCAGCGCTATACTCTGCGTTTCGGGCTACGGCGTCATATCAGCTTTTCAAGGCCTGGCTCCCGCGCTGATGGCTTGGCTCGCCATGCTCAGCATTGTTTTGCTGCTGTGCCAGAAAATGGGCTACCCACGTGGTTGGCAATTTGAGTCCAGCACTCAACTCATGCGTGTCCCCGGCAGTTGGTTGCCAATGGTGCTTTTCATCTCAATCTTTCTGATCAAGTTTGCCGTGGGCGCAGCTTTAAGCTTGCGGTCAGAGCTAGCGCAGCAGCTTAGCTTTGCCCTGTCCGTGAGTGCACTGTATGGCTTGCTTTCGGGTATCTTTGCCGCGCGCGCCATGCATGCTTTGCGCATCAGTCGAGCTGGTGCTTGAACCGATTTACCGCACAATCAACTCCATGACAAGACCGTCGATGTACGACTCCGACATTCGGCTGGCTTACGAAGCCGCGCAAGCCTTGCCTCGCTGGCAGCGAGGCTGGGCCGTGATGCGGCACTGTCGACCGGTGCTCTTGCGGCACGCTTTGCAGGTTCTGTGCGTCTGCGTGCTCATGAGCGTACTCCTCTGGTTATTTCGCAACCGAGCACCCTTCTTCGGTCAATTGGCGTACTCGGTGCCGATGGGCATGATCACTTGGCTGCTGATCGACGGTGGGCGCTTTTCTATTGATCAAGACTCACCCCATTTGTTTCCACGCGGCTGGCGCGCTGCTGCACTGATGGGCGCAGGGGTGTTTCTCGGGTTCCTGGGCGGAACGCTGATCGGTGATGCCGTCAATAACCAATCGACTTTTGGGATGATGCGTCGCTCGCCGGAGTTCTTCACCTACATCTTTCTGTTCAGCATGGCGGTGGGCACACTGATTTCCATGTTTTTTTACAGTCAAGGAAAAAGTGCCTACTTCAAGGCTGAGATCGAAGCTAAAAGTCGTCAAGCCACCGAAGCGCAGCTCAAATTGCTGCAGAGCCAGCTCGATCCACACATGCTGTTTAACACGCTGGCCAACCTAAGGGCGCTGATACCGCAGGAACCCGCTCGCGCTGTGCAGATGCTCGATCAGCTGGGCGATTTCCTGCGCGCCACTTTGAGCGCCTCTCGTGCGCAAGAACACAGCCTGCAAGCAGAGTTTGACCGGCTACAGGACTATCTGGCACTGATGCAAATCCGCCTAGGCAGCCGCCTGCGCTACGAGCTGACATTGCCTGCCGCGTTGGCACAAATCAAAGTGCCGACGCTGATCCTGCAAAGCTTGGTGGAAAACGCCATCGTGCACGGGCTGGAGCCCAAGGTTGGCGGGGGACAGGTCTGGATCCGAGCCTTTGAAGATGCGGGGCAACTTGTGCTGCAAGTCGCTGATGATGGTTTAGGGTTTGGCGACAATTCGTCGGTCCTCCTTGCTCAAAATGGCTTCGGCTTGAAGCAGGTTCGCGAACGCCTGCACAGTCGCTATGGCAACGATGCCACTCTTAATTTGATAGCACTTAGCGCAGGAAATACAAGGCCTGAGAGCTCATATGATGCTGAAAAAGCGTCCCTGTTGGACGCTCCAGCCTCCACGCCCGGCTGCCAAGTCACGCTGCGTCTACCTCTGTCAGTATGACAACTGTCACCGCACTGATCGCCGAAGACGAGCCCCTGCTCGCGCAGAGCTTGCAACGCGAACTGACCGCGCTCTGGCCTGAGCTGCAAACGCATATTGCGACCGACGGCCTGCAAGCTGTCGAACTGGCCCTCTCCTTGCTACCCCAATTGCTGTTTTTCGATGTGCGCATGCCTGGCCAGTCGGGCTTGGATGCAGCGCAGGACATTGCGGAGCGCTGGCCGCAGGACCGCCGCCTACCTCTGCTCGTATTCGTCACTGCGTTTGACGAATACGCGGTACAGGCCTTCGAGCAAGCGGCCGTGGACTATGTGGTCAAACCCGTCAAAACAGCGCGTTTACAGCACACTTTGGAAAGAATTAAGCCACTAGCCCTCATAAATGCTGCGCAGAATGCTATTGATTCAGTAGCAAATGACGTTGCAGATGCTGACCAGCCGTGGCTCGATCATTTACGGACACTTCTGCGCACGCCCCCAGCTGGCTCGGCCACCAAGCCCCGTTTGCAGCGCATTCAAGCCAGCGTCGGCAACGAGATTGCGATCATTCCAGTTTCGGAGGTGGCCTACTTTGAAGCAGCAGACAAATACGTTCGCGTCTTAACCGTTGGCAACCCAGAACGACCTGCTCGAGAGCTGCTGATTCGCACCCCCATTAAAGATCTTGTGTCTCAACTCGACCCTGACGAGTTCTGGCAAATCCATCGAAGCATTGTGGTTCGCGCCACCTTGATCGAAACCGTGCATCGTGACGAAACAGGCCGTTTGTCGCTACGCCTGCGTGATCGCCCGGAAAGACTCACTGTCAGCCGGCTTTATGCCAACCTATTTCGAGCCATGTGAGGTGACCATGTCCCGCGAGCACAAAACAGGGACGGCCCATTGATACCTCGAACAGTCAGTCAGCTCTTCAACTTCAAAGCTTGAACACTTGACGCAAAAAGCCTTCAGTTGCCACACGCGCTGCGGGAAAGTTCATGAGTGTGTGCGGAGCATCGGGGATGAGTACGATGGCGGCTTGCTTGTTGTCTTTCTGAACGGCGCCGCAATGGCCTTTAGCTGCTGGATTGCCGATCCAAGCGTTGGAGGGCGAGAAGAACACGTCATTTGAACTCATCACGTTGAGGAAGGGCTTGTCCGGCACGACGGCGGTGCGATGCTCCTCGACAAAATAATTGTTTTCACAGCTCCATGAATAGGCGATCCTCGCCAAAAACTCGTTGCCTGCATAGCGTGCAACAGATGTTGCGCCCTCGCTAGTGCCGGCCAGCACCATACGGCTCGTATCTGCCCAAGGCATTGCTGCCACGGCTTTCAGCGCAACGCCGATCTCGGAGCTTCGCAGCGCGTGGATTTTCTCGTAAACGTCCTTGCCCACCGGCGATTTATAGATGATGCGATCTGGCAAACCCATAGAGTCAGGAGCGATGCTGGCAATGCCCATCGTGGCAAGCCACCGCTGCCATTCCCCAATCGCTTGAAGTCCTAAGCCAGACGAGCCATGCAAAAACACCACCACGGGAACTTTGCGAGTCGTCGATGGCGCCCCTGATGCTGGGCCAGCGTACATCCCGCCACCCGTCGCAGCGGTGGGAAGCACCAGCGAGGCATTGCGAATGGCCGCATCGGCTGATTGGGGCGTGTGCACGAAAGCTGCGCCTTTGACTTCACCCACGGGTGTCGCAACTGGCGAAAGCTGAGCTTGAGCAGAGCCTGCAACCACCAAAAGCAGTGCGGCGAGAAGCTTAGATTTGAGAAAGAGTTTCATGGGGCGTCAAAGGTACATGGCTAAAACGCCAATCATGAACCGCCTTTAGCTCGATAGCAAATGCATAATTGAGGCTTATTTATAATTTAAACGCATGAATCTTACGCAACGGCAATTGCAATTCTTCGTGGCAACGGCGCAAATGCGCCACATCACGCGCGCAAGTATTTCTTTGAACATCAGCCAGCCTGCCTTGACACGTGCACTGCGCGAATTCGAGCAGCAGCTTGGCGTCGTCCTGTTTCATCGCAGCACGCGACAACTCAGTCTGAGTGACGAAGGCGCCCAGTTTCTGCCGATTGCCCAGCGCTTGCTCAGCGATATGCAACAAGCCGGTGATGACATTAAGGCTTTGCATTTGGGCCAACGCGGCACTGTGAAAGTTGCAGTAGGGTCTGCTTTCGGCAGCGTCGTCCTGCCGACCGCCTTGCTCGCCTTCGGGCAAACCCATCCCGCCGTCAAAGTCACCGTGATTGATGCAAACAGCAGTGAAATCACTCAGCACGCAGCCCGCGGCGAGGTTGATTTCGGCATCGGGTCGCCGATTGGCGAGATCAAAGCCTTGGACTGTGAGAAGTGGCTCAGCGCCCAACTGGGTTTGCTGCGCAGCGCGAATACCCGCCAGCGTATCGAGATACCCGGGGCTGCTGAACTAGATGTGCGGTGGATCAATGACACCTCGGGCAGCAGCATCGCTCACGTGCTGCAAAGCCAAGGTTCGCCGTTACTGGCACACATGAGCCAGGGCCCCGAAGTGTCTAGCTTGATCATGCAACTGGCTTGCGTGCAGGCGGGTGTAGGTGTGGCAGTGATCTCGGCGCTTGCGGCATCACACCCGTTAGCGGTCAATCTGGAGTTTGTGCCGCTCCAACCGAGGCTAAGTCGTGACGTATTTTGTATGCAACGCAAAGATAGAGCTCTTTCGCTGGCTGCACAGGCTTTCAAAAAGGCTCTCCATGAGGCGATCCACCGTGTGAAGCTCAGAGCCGAAATTGAGGTCCATACTGATGCACCAATTTGATCGCGCTGCTGCCTTGCTCGTTAACGCGCATAGACGCCCTTTTTTGCTTTAGGGGCCGCGTCTGCCAAAGTCCTTCTTCATCCTTGAGCGAGCTGCCCTGTCACACCAAACGTGATTCGGTTTGAGCACTTTGATTTACTACTCAATTAGTAGCCTCTAACGCAAAGAATACGGCGGCAACGGGCCGCGAGCCTCTATATTTCTCGGCCAGGCTCACGCCCCATCAGCAGGGCAACGGCTTGCTCGGCACTGATCTTTCCTGCGAGCAGCGCCACCACGCACTGGGTGATCGGCATCTCCACGCCGAGACTATGTGCACGCAAAAGCACAGCAGCAGCACAGCGCGCTCCTTCTGCGACATGGCCGAGGGATGCCGTCGCATCGCTCAAACTCTGGCCCTGAGCGAGCAGCAGACCAACTTTTCGGTTGCGGCTCAGGTCGCCGGTTGCTGTCAGCACCAGATCGCCTAGGCCTGACAAACCCATGAAAGTTTCCGCCTGTGCGCCAAGCGCTATTCCTAACCGCGTCATTTCAGCCAAGCCACGTGTAATGAGTGCTGCCCGAGCATTCAGACCGAGCTGCAAGCCATCGCATAGGCCAGTGGCAATCGCCAGCACGTTCTTGACTGCACCGCCAACCTCCACGCCGACCACATCGCTGTTTTCGTAGATGCGCAAGCGCTCGCTGTGAAAAGCTGCCACCAAGGTTTGCCTGACTGCAGCTTCGGTACTGGCAGCGACCAAGGCTGTGGGCTGGCCACGCGCCACTTCAAGGGCGAAGCTGGGGCCACTAAGTACACCAAAAAGCCTCTGCGATCCGCTTTCCATAGCGATTTGCACAGCAATCTCATGGGCCAAAAGGCCATTCTCATCAAAGCCTTTGCAGAGCCAAACGATCGGCATGGCTACGCTCTTAAGTGACTGCAAACTGTGCGCCAAACCAGCCATCGGCGTGGCGATGACATACAAATCGGCAGGCAGCGTTGCCGCAAGTTGCGCGCCGCCATGCAAAATAGCCAGCGAGGGCGGCAAAGGTTGATCCGGCAAGTAGCGGTGGTTAACGCGAGACCCGTGCATCTGAGCAGCTTGCTGCGCATCCCTCGCAAACAAGCTCACAGCATGGGATTGAGCCGCACAAATCCCGACCGCTGTGCCCCAAGCCCCGGCGCCAATAATCACAATTTTCATAGCAGCCTGCACAAACTACTCATTGGAAGTTAGCTGCATCGGACACTCAAAGCATGAGTGCAAAACCCAGCGTTAAGCGTTCGCTTGTTCAGCCTGTTGGGCTTCATACATGGCTTGGAAATTGATCTCAGCCAAATGCACCGGCGGAAAGCCTGCACGGGTAATGATGTCTGCCACGCTAGCGCGCAAGTAAGGATAGACAATCTGCGGACACGCGATGCCGAGCACTGGACCCATTTGGTCTTGCGGCAAATTGCGAATCTCAAAAATACCAGCATGTTTGGCCTCAATCAAAAACACCGTTCGGTCTTTGATTTTGGTTGTCACCGTGGCCGTCACGCACACTTCAAACACGCCTTCGGCGGCAGGTTGGGCTTCGACGCCCAGTTGTATATCAACCTCAGGCTGCTCAGTTTCGAGCAAGATAGCAGGCGAATTAGGTTGCTCGAGGGACAGGTCTTTCAAGTAAACGCGCTGGATCTGAAACACGGGCGCAGCCTCAGAGGCGCCCTGAATGCCGGTGACTTCGTTGTCGGCCATGATGGTTCTTTCGAGAATTAAAACAAAACAAAGCCCGCACGCGCGGGCATCCTAGACAAGCTCGGGCGATTATCGCAGAGCGCCAGACGCCCCCGACATTACGCTGCTCGCAAGAGTGGCACCAAACCACCCTTCCCATCGAGGGCGATCAGATCGTCACAGCCGCCCACATGAGTGTCACCAATGAAAATCTGGGGAACTGTGCGACGTCCGGTAATCTGCATCATACGATCCCGCTCTTGCGGGTCGGCATCAATGCGAATCTCTTCGATGGTTTCTACCCCTTTGGCTTTGAGCACTTGCTTGGCACGTATGCAAAAAGGGCAGACAGCTGTGGTGTACATTTTGACAGGCCGCATAAGGTTACTCGTCATTCAAAATCTTCGCAAAGTCGACTCGGGTGTGAATTTAAGCCTTCTCTAAAGGCAAACCGGCCTCACGCCAAGCCTTCAGACCACCAGAAATAGCCTGCACATTTGCAAACCCCAGCTTTTTGGCAGCGCCCACCAACCGAGCTGCGCGAGCACCGGTGGGGCAGACCAAAATAATCGGGAGCTGTTTGTTTTTCACCGCGCCCTCAAGTTTGCTTTCAACTTCGCCAACGGGGATGTTTTTGGAGCCAACAATATGCCCTTGCGCGAATTCAGCGGGTTCGCTCACATCCACCACGACACCTTTTTCCCGGTTCATCAGCAGCACCGCTCCATTGGCGTTCAGACTCCCGCCACCGCCAAGCGAACCGCCCTTGATGGCCGGCCAAAGCAGCATGGCGCCAGAGCCGAAAGCCACCGCAAATAACACCCAGTTGTCGATCAAAAACTTCATGTCAAAAACCAATTCGTAACAAAACTCAAAAGCGCATTTTAGAATGACTGGCATTGCAGGGTCGGCGAACCCCAATTTCCATACTACCGCTCTCAGGGATAAGCATGTACAAAATCGTTTTGATCCGCCACGGAGAATCCACGTGGAACCTCGAGAACCGTTTCACCGGTTGGACGGATGTTGATCTCACACCCACCGGTATCCAGCAAGCCAAGACTGCTGGGCAGTTGCTTAAAGCCGAGGGCTACGAGTTTGATTTGGCCTACACCAGTGTGCTCAAGCGCGCTATCCGAACGCTTTGGCTCGCACTAGACGAAATGGACCGCACCTGGCTACCGGTGATGAAAACCTGGCGCCTCAATGAGCGCCACTACGGTGCATTGCAAGGTCTGAACAAGGCCGACACAACTAAAAAATATGGTGATGCCCAAGTGCTCATCTGGCGCCGCAGTTATGACACGCCACCACCGGCACTTGAAGCCACCGACCCAAGAAGTGAGCGTTCAGACATCCGCTACGCGAAACTCCAATCCAGCGACATCCCTTTGACCGAATGCCTCAAAGACACCGTTGAGCGAGTGATGCCGTTTTGGCGCGAATCCATGGCGCCAGCCATCAAATCCGGCAAACGGATTGTGATTGCAGCGCACGGCAATTCGATCCGTGCCTTGATCAAGTACTTAGACGGGATTTCTGACGACGACATCGTCAACCTCAACATTCCTAACGGCATCCCTTTGGTTTACGAGCTCGACGCTAACCTCAAACCCCTCAAAAATTACTATTTAGGCGACGCGCAAGCAGCCGCTAAAGCTGCTGCTGCGGTCGCCAGTCAAGGCAAAGCCTAAGCCAGCCCGATCCAAAGATCCTCGGCGGATAACGCTAGGTTCTGGTGCTTTTTGGGAACTCGCAGCACAAGCGCCTCTCCAAGGTGTATATTTCTGCTCAAGAACCGGGTCTATCTTGACCCCTGAGCAGTTGGCAGGCAAACACCGTGATGAATGCAAAACTTAAGATCGCAAGCTGGATTTCCGTGGGTGTGGTGGCCGGTGCGCTGACCACGATATCTTTGCAATCGGTGGCGCAACGCGCTTTGGCGCCGTTGCCTCTCGAGGAACTTCAGCAACTAGCCGCTGTATTCGGCATGATCAAGTCGGACTACGTCGAGCCGGTCGATGAGAAAAAACTGATCACGGAAGCGATCCAAGGCATGGTCACCAGCTTGGATCCTCATAGCCAGTACTTCGATAAAAAATCCTTTAAGGAATTTCGCGAAGGCACCAGCGGACGATTTGTAGGGGTGGGCATTGAGATCTCTCAAGAAGAGGGGTTCGTTAAAGTCGTCTCGCCTATCGAAGGGTCGCCAGCCTTCCGTGCCGGTTTGAAACCAAATGACCTGATCACCAAGATCGATGACACGGCTGTCAAAGGCTTGTCTCTCAACGATGCTGTTAAGCGCATGCGCGGCGAGCCAAACACCAAGGTGATCTTGACCATCTTGCGTCGTGATGAAAACAATCGCACCTTTAGCGTGACAATCACTCGCGAGGAAATTCGCACCCAATCCGTTCGCGCCAAGAACATCGAACCAGGCTACGCTTGGCTACGGGTGAGTCAGTTTCAAGAGCGCACCACGGAAGATTTCGTGCGCAGGCTTGAAGAAATCTATCGCAATGACAACAACCTCAAAGGCTTGGTGCTAGACCTGCGCAACGACCCCGGCGGCCTGCTTGACGCGGCTGTTGCGATCTCCGCTGCTTTTTTACCCGACAACGTTGCCGTCGTATCCACCAACGGCCAGTTGGCGGAAAGCAAATTCACCTATCGTGCATCGCCCGAGTTTTACCGCCGTAGCGGCGCTGACCCCATCAAGCGTCTCACGGACAACACCAAAGGCATCTACAAAACTCTACCAGTTGTAGTATTGGTGAATGAAGGTTCGGCCTCAGCCAGCGAGATCGTCGCAGGTGCCTTGCAAGACTATGGCCGCGCAAAAATCATGGGTAGCCAAACGTTTGGCAAGGGTAGCGTCCAAGTGATTCGCCCGCTTGGTCCTGATACCGGGCTCAAGCTCACCACCAGTCGCTACTACACGCCAAAGGGCAATTCCATTCAAGCCAAAGGCATCGTTCCCGATATCATGGTCGATGAAACCGCCGAAGGCAACCTCTTCGCGGCTTTGCGCACCCGTGAAGCCGATCTCACCAAGCATTTGGAGCAGTCCAATGATCCAGCCTATTTGGCCAAGCAAAAAGAGCTAGAAAAAGAACGCGAAAAGGATCGCGAGGAGGCTCGCAAGCGCCTAGAGGAGTTCAACAAGCGACCTGAGGCTGAACGCCGCATACCCGAGTTTGGTAGCGACAAAGACTTTCAGCTGCAGCAAGCGATCAATCAACTCAAAGGCCGCGACGTCTTGACAAGCAAAACCTTGAGTGCTCGCGCCGATGCACCGAAGCCTCAGTAATCTCACGCAATTTGCGTTTTCTAAAGCCCGGATCTCCGGGCTTTTTTGATTGCTTAAGATCTGCAGATGAATGACGACCAATTGCTACGCTATTCACGGCACATCCTGCTCAATGAAGTGGGCGTGGAAGGGCAAGAGAAGCTGCTCTCCTCGCATGCCCTCATCATCGGTGCAGGTGGCTTAGGATCGCCGGTCGCGTTGTATCTGGGTACCGCCGGCGTAGCCCAACTCACGATTGTCGACAACGATGTGGTCGATATGACCAACTTGCAGCGCCAAATTGCCCACAATATGGCAAGAGTCGCTATGAATAAAGCGCAAAGTGCTAGCGAATCGATAGCAGCCATCAACCCAGAAGTCAAAGTCAACTGCATCACGCAACGCGCCGATACGGCTTTGCTGGATGAGTTGGTAGCCAAGGCAGACGTGATCCTCGACTGTTGCGATAACTTCGCCACCCGCCATGCCGTCAACGCGGCTTGCGTCAAACATAAGAAACCGTTGGTCAGTGGCGCAGCCATCCGCTTCGACGGACAAATTAGCGTCTTTGATTCACGCTCAGCCGCCTGCCCTTGCTATGCCTGCGTCTTCCCGCCGCAAACCACCTTTGAAGAAACCCGCTGCGCAACGATGGGCGTGTTTGCGCCGCTGGTGGGAATCATCGGCAGCATGCAAGCCGCCGAGGCTATAAAGCTGCTATGCGGTATAGGGCCGTCGCTCGCCGGGCGATTGTTGATGCTCGATGGAAGAGCGATGGAGTGGAATGAAGTGCGGGTGCCACGCCAGCCCAAATGCCCCGTATGTGGCAACTAAGGCGCACCTAGCCCCGCTCGGAAGGTCAGTCCGCCGTAATCTTCGCCGTCTTGATCACTTTGCCCCATTTGTCGTATTCTGCTTGCGCATAGGCCATCATCTCGCGCGGGCCGATGAAGTTAGCCTCTGCGCCTAAGCTCGTAGCGCGGTCTTTGAAGGCCTGCACCGCCATGACTTTTTGCACTTCACTGGCGATACGATCGACCGCCGCTTTCGGCGCTTGCACATGCGTGTACAGCGCAAACCAAGCATCCACCTCATAGCCTTTCAAACCAGCTTCTGCGCCAGTGGGCACATTGGGCAAACTCGCCAAACGACGCGGGCCAGCAACCACCAATGGCGTGAAGCGGCCGCTTTGGATATGCGGCATGAGTGATGGTGCCGTGGTCACCGTCAAATCGATCTGGCTGGCCAGTAAATCGGTGATCGTGGGGCCGGAGCCCCGGTAAGGAATGTGGGTGATAAAAGTGCCGCTGATTTGCTTGAAGAGCTCGGTGGCGATGTGTTGCACGCTGCCATTGCCTGAGCTGCCGTAATTGAGTTTGCCGGGATTTTTCTTGGCAAAGGCAATCAGCTCTTGCACGGTTTTGATACCTAGATTCGAACGCACGACCATCACTTGCGGCGCGGAGTACACATTGGCAATGGCCTGCAAATCCTTGAGTGGATCGTAGGGGAGCTTGACCAGATGCGGGCTCATGCAATGGAAACCTGAATAAGCCATGAGCAATGTGTGCCCATCCGGCCTGGCATTGAGCACCACTTGCGCACCGACTGCGCCATTGCCGCCGCCTTTATTGTCCACTGCGACGGTTTGGCCAAGTGCCTTGCCCAGCGGATCAGAAATGGCGCGCGAGGAAATGTCTGCCGTGCCGCCTGGCGGCGCGGGCACGACAATGGTGAGCTGGCGCTCGGGAAAGGTCTGCGCGCGCGCCCAAGGGGCTGCACACAAAGTGGCGGATGCCACGCCGACCGTGAGAACGCTGCGGCGACTGAAAGATGTTTGCATAGGAAAGCTCCTGGATGATGAAAAACTGTCTTGCGTCGATTGGAGCAAAAACCGGACGCCTGCGCACTCCATAAAAACACCATGCACCCATCTCCATTCACGATGTCTTTCATCACTTTGCGTGAGAAAATACTTATCTTTCATCGCGAATCACGATTACCTTGCCATGAAACCTTCCGAGCGCAGCTTTGCGCGCCGTCTTGATCTGACCACACTACAGCTGTTTGCTGCGGTGTGTGAGCACGGAAGTATTGGCAAGGCGGCCGACAAAGAATTCATTGCGGCATCGGCCGTAAGCAAGCGCCTGTCTGACCTCGAAGCCGCAGCGGGCACCGCCCTGCTCTATCGCCATGCTCGCGGCGCGAGCCCAACACCGGCGGGTGAGGCGTTTTTACACCATGCGCGCTCGGTGCTACTCAGTTTGGATCGCATGCAAGGCGATCTGGGTGAATATGCTGAGGGAGTGAAAGGCCACGTGCGCATACACGCGAACATTTCCGCCATTGTGGAGTTTCTGCCAGAAGATATTGGTGCCTTTGCCAAACTCCATTCACAAATCAAGATTGACTTGCAGGAGCACCTAAGCATAGAGGTGATTCGCGCCGTCCATGATGGGGCCGCAGACATCGGCATTTGCAATCAGCAGGCCGACTTGCAGAGCCTGCGGCATCGAACTTATCGGCAAGACAAGCTTGTCCTGGTGGTGCCTCGCAAACACCCATTGTCGCGGCGTAAGCACATTGGCTTTGTCGAATCCTTGGATTTTGATCACGTGGGCCTGCACAGCAGCAGCGCATTGTACTTAGCGCAGCGCCGCGCGGCCGCCGAGGTGGGCAAGCAACTTCAATTGCGTATTCAAGTCACGTCGCTCGATGCAATGTGCCGCATGATTCACAACGGCTTGGGTGTTGGGGTAATGCCGGATCGCGCGTTTGATTTGGTAGGTTCAGTGGGCGATCTTTTGGCGGTACCGCTGACCGATGCTTGGGCAGCAAGAGACCTGCTGATTGTGGCTCGCGATTTTGAAACGCTTCCCGCCCCAGCGCGATTGCTGGTCGAGCATTTAATGGCCGACGCGCCAAGATCATAAAATCTACTTTCTTGAGGATTCTGTATGCCCCGCACTCTCTATGACAAAATTTGGGATGAGCACG
>JANPAK010000398.1:0-14980 GCA_031429925.1 Variovorax sp. | reverse complement strand
GATGAAGGCAGAGCACGGCTTCATCCATTGCCAAAACGAGAACTGGCCATCTTTGCTGATAAAGGCCGTGGGCGCTTTTGCGACATCAGCGAAGCTGCGATAGCCTTGATCTGGGTGCGCAAAAATCGCCTGTGGATCTTTTTGAAATATTGCAGCGACCACGGTGGTGGGCACTTTGTTTTTGACGTTGTCAAAGGTCAGCAGCAGGTTGCCCGTCATTAGAAAATCCAGGCGACCGGTGGGAAGAAGAGGGCGGTTGTTGACTTGCGGGCCGCCTTGAATGATTTCCACATCTAGGCCGTAACGCTTATACGTGCCGTCAACCACCGCTTGATAAAAGCCGCCATGGCCGGGCTGGGCAAACCAATTTGTCCCAAAGGTCACCTTTTCTTGTGAAAAAGCGGTGTTAGCCGATATTAATACTGCACTGATTGCTATAGATTTAAGAGCAAATTGTATGGTCATGGTGTTCTCCGGATGGGGATGAGAGGGCAATGTTGAAGCCAATGATGTTTGCACAAACCATGCCTGAGCGGAATCAGGGTTTTTTCTCGGGTGCTTCATTGAGATGCGCCCAAGCGGATATCAGTCAAAAATCTCGTTGAGCCATGATTTTTTGCGTTGCGGATAGCCGCCGCGTTTGTAAGCATCAGAATCTTGAAAATCGCGGTGGCCATAAGGCGGCGCGGCGTGCTGCGGGGCAGCGGGCGCCGGCGCACGGCCTGGCTCGGGTGCGCTGGCAGCGGCGCGATCCATAAGTTTGTCGAGCTCACCGCGATCCAGCCAAACGCCTCGGCACTTGGGGCAGTAATCAATCTCAACACCTTGGCGATCGGTCATCACAAGGTCAATGTCAGTACAAACAGGGCATTTCATGGTCAGTTCCAAGGTAGGATGAGCGAAGTGGACTGTTGAAATATTTTCTCTACGATAAGGCTTCGCCCGAAATCGCGCCTAGAGCCTCATCTGAAACCTTACGTTTTGTAAGTCGATCCAAGTATCAGTCGGAGGCGCTGTGGACAGACTCAACGGCTGGTGCTTGACGTCCAGCCCCGCGTCTTGCCTGGATTCATCAGTCCATAAGGATCGGCAATCTTCTTAAAATCAATTTGGTTGGTGTCAATTTCTTTCATGCCGCCGTCTTCTATCGTGTAGACGTGGTTGTCGAACACCATACAGCCGTCTTGTTCGAATTCTTTGATGATTTCGTAGAGGCGCGCTTTATCGAAATAGCTCACGAGCGGTAGGCCGAAGGCAACGCAGCCACCGAATTGGCGGCCGAATTCGTGATGTTGCAAGACTTCATCACCCCAGCGGACCATTTGCTGTTCAACCAAGGCAATGTCGATGCCTACGCCTTGCGTCCACGGGGCGACGGTTTGTAGATTTGTCCAGCTTTTGTCTTGTTTGAGGGCAATGAGGGTGGTGTGGTTGTAGGCGCACTCGAAGGCTGGGGACAGCCCTTCTTTTTTGAGTTCGCTCTCGGTAAACGCCATGGATTCGCTGCCTTTGTGCTTTTGCACAAGATCTCGCCATGCGTCTAGGCTCTTGGGATGGACCATGGAAAAGACGGCATCCTTATTGGCCGGGAAGCGTGAGCCAAACTCGGCTTCGTAATACGGGGCGATGCGCCGCTCCACCGCCGTGATGAGGAAGGCATCGACCGAGCTTCCAATCGCCTCTGTAGCCTCGCAGCCAAAGCGCAACGCGGCGCTGTAGCTGTCAAACAGGGCAATTTGGTGCACCCAATCGACGGCGGGCTTTAAGCGCAGCGTGAGCGCCGTGATGATGCCGTTGGTGCCATAGGCGTGGTGCACCTTTTGAATGTCGGCGTCTTTCAATTCAATGATGCGCGGCTTTTCTTCGAGGGTGACGACGCGAATCATGGTGACGTTGCCTGCGTCTTTCAAAATGCCGTTGCGCACGCTTCCTGCGCCGGCATAGCCGCCCGCGATGAAGCCGCCGATGGTTGCGATGTCTCGCGTGCTGGGGAACATGAGGATTTCTTGACCGCCTTCGACGCAGGGGTCGCTTCGAACGGCGTTCTCAAGATCAGTGATGAAGATGCCGGCTTCGCAAGTGACTTGGCCCGGGGCGACACCGATCACGCGATTGAGTTGGGTGATATCTAAGATCACGCCGCCTTCCAGTGGCACGCACTGACCATAGTTACCCGTGCCGCCACCTCGAATGGTCACGTTGAGGCGATGCTTGGCGCAGGCGGCTGCGACGCGAATCACGTCTGTCTCGGTGCAGGGGCTGACCATGATGTCGCCCAGCTTGTCGTCCAGCTCGGCTTTGAGGATGGGGCTATACCAGTAGTAGTCTTTGGATTTGACGGCTAGTGTGTGTGCGTCGCGGGTATGTGGGATACCTGCGATGTCTTGAATGAAAGCGTCGAAGTTTTTCATGGCTGGGTCTGCGTCCGGTATTTGCCTTCGGCAGTTAAATCTCACATTGTTGAAAGTCTTTGCACAACAGGTGCATTCATCAGATCCCGCGCATCGCCAGCTTGCACAAGAAGTAAATCATGCACTGAACAGCCATCGCGAACTAGCCCATCCCAAGGCAAACGCATCGCTTTGGCGGGCGCACTCGTGATGCTGCTCAGCCAATTGAGTGGTTCGGATAAATGACCCATTTGTACGCCGAGCGCGTAGCTGGCCAAAGGGTTGTAGCTGCCATAGGGGTAAAAACCATCGGCCACATTGTCCGTGGCTATTGAGCAGCTCACGCTCATCTCACGCGCTTCGCGCAAGCGCGTGAGGCCGCGCTCGATGGGGGTACGGTTCCAGGCGCCTTGCAAATACAAGTTTGTAGCGGGCAAGGCAACGAGGTGGATGCCGGCTTGTGCACACAGCTTGAGGGTGGCCAAGGCATCTTCCTCGCTTTGCATCGCAAGAGAGCAGGCGTGGCCGCAGGTGACGCGGCCTTGGTAGTTGTTTTTGATCGTGAGCTCGGCAATCGCCTTCAAGCCGCGTGCATCTGCATCCAAGCCTTCATCGACATGGAAATCCAAATCGAGTTGGTTTTTGATGGCCAGATCAAACACACGCTGGAGCTTGTCGTAGATCCGCTCGTTGCGATAGACGAAGGCGCCCAGTAGTGCGGCCTCGCCACGCTGTTGATTGCAAGTGAGGTTGGCCGTGGCGACTTCGAGGGCTAAATCTTCACCGTTGAAAGCATCGTCAAAATAGTCCAGCGGTGTGAGGCTCACGCATTGCAGCGTCAGCTTGTCACGCCATTGATCGCGCAGTTTTTCAAACACGGCAAGCGATTTGGGCGCAGATTTGTCCATCCAATCGAGGTGTGTGCGCAGCGCTCGGCAGCCGTTGGCATGGGCCTCTTGCAAAGCGCGCTCCATTCGGGTTTCGATGTGCTCGGCGCTCCAGTGATCACGGTGCTTGGCCATCCGCCCAATCGCGGCAAACAAATCGCCTTCGGCCGCGCCGACTTCATCCACCACGAAAGTTTTGTCAATGTGCACATGCAAATCGACGAAAGCGGGCAGCAGCATTTGTGCTCTATTGACTATTAAATTGATAGCACTTTGCGCATTTCCAATAAGGGAAATCCGTCTATTTTCTATAACAACATCGAAGAAATCTGCTTCTGAGTCAAAGCCGCGCACGCTGCGCGGGATCTGCACACCACTCAACAATTGAGAGCGCATTAGCGGCTGGCCTTAACTTCGCTCTCATGCCATTTACCGAGCACAAGCTTGGAGACAAGATTAAAGATCAGGAAAATCATCACGCCAGTGAGTGAGACGAGCACCAGCGCGGCAAACATTTTCGGGATTTCGGTGCGGAAGCTCGCTTCCAAAATACGCGATGCAAGCCCTGTTTGCTTGCCTGCTGCACCCGCTGTGAACTCGGCCACGACCGCGCCGATCAAGCTCAGGCCGCCGGCGATTTTCAAGCCGGCGATGAAGTAAGGCATGGCCGATGGAATGAGCAAATGACGCAGGGTTTGCCAAGCTGAGGCGCGATAGAGCGTGAACAGGTCTCGCAAATTGTGATCCGCACTGCGCAGTCCGATCACTGTGTTGGAGAGGATCGGAAAGAAGGCCACGATCCAAGCGCAGAGCAAAAGCGCGGCCATGGTGCTGTCAATGAAGATCAGAATCAAAGGTGCAATCGCCACAATCGGCGTGACCTGCAGCACGATGGCAAACGGGAACAAGCTGGCCTCGACCCATTTATTGAGCGCAAATAACGTCGCCAAAAACACGCCACCCGCTACCGCCAGCAACAGCGCACCGAACGTGACCTTCATCGTGAACCACCAGCTTTGCATGAGCGAGCCGAGGTTGTCCCAAAGCGTGACCAAGATCAGTGTGGGCGCGGGCAGGATGTATTGCGGAATTTGGTTGATGCGCACAATCGCTTCCCAGCCGACCAAGGCTGCTGCAAACACCACAAAAGGCAATATTTTTAAGAGAAATTGGCTTCTGGCGGCCGTGTTCTCTGCGCGAGGTGCTATCGATTTAATAGTGTCTTCAGACATAATGCTCCCCCGCCTTTTGCAGCTCTTGCGAGACTTTGACGCAAAGCTGCGCATAGCGCTCGGTGTTGCGGAAAGCGTCCGTACGCGGATAAGGCTCATCAATCGCAATATCCGCAATCACGCGGCCTGGCCGTGCGGCCATGATGATGATACGGTTGGAGAGATACACGCTTTCGTACACGCTGTGCGTGACAAAAACGGTGGTGAACTGCTGGGTTTGCCAAAGCGCGAGCGTGTCGTTGTTGAGCTTAAAGCGCGTCATCTCATCGAGCGCGGCAAAAGGCTCGTCCATGAGCAAGAGGCGAGGCTCGGTGATCATGGCCCGCGCGATGGAGACGCGCATTTTCATGCCGCCAGACAGCTCCCGCGGGTAGACGTGGGCAAACTGCGAGAGACCCACCTTGGCCAAAACCTCTTCGACCTGCGGGCGAGCTTGCTTCTGACTCAAGCCTTTCAATCGCAGTGGCAACCACACGTTATCAAACACCACCGCCCAAGGCATGAGGGTGGGCTCTTGGAACACGAAGGAGATGTCTTTCGAATGGTCTTTGGAAGCATCGCTCCAAGCAATCTGCCCGGAGGACAGTGGCAGCAATCCGGCCATCATTTTTAGCGCCGTGCTCTTGCCGCAACCCGAAGGCCCAAGCAGGCTGACGAATTGGTGTTCGCCAATGGCCAAGTCGACATCTTGCAGCGCGAGAGTGCCGTTGTCATAGCGCTTGCTGACGCGCTGGAGTTCTAGTAACGTGCTCATTGAGGGATGATGGGTTGTGCGACAAGGGTGTTCATCGGAAGTGAACTGATCTCACGCAAGAGTTGCGCCAACTTCTGCCCTGAGGCATTGATCACGGCCTGCCCTTTTTCTGCGGTGGCCAGCGCGGCGTTGCCACAAGCGCCCATCGGGTTGTAATCCTGTGTTTGCCAGCCCATCTTGGCGCTGATACCGTTGCCCAGAATCGGGTATTTTTCCGACCGCGCTTGGGAGCTGCTTTTGAAATCACGCGCTTGCTTCATATCCACCGTATGCGGCGCAAGGGCGAGCATCATGGAAGTTTCCATATCGCCGCCGTGAATCCCAAAGCGGTGCTCCTCAGGTGTGAACAAAGCATTGATTTCGTCGCCCAAGGGCAGAGTGAACCAATTGGTCGAAAATACCAGCATATCGAGGCGCACCCGCAAATCCCGCGCCACGATGTCCATCACACTGATTTGCCCGCCATGCGAGTTCAGCAGCACCAGTTTTTTGATGCCTGCACGATGCACCGATTCGCCAATCTCCGTCCACAGCGCAATCAGCGTTTCAGCCTTCAGAGTCAGCGTGCCCGGAAAGCGCTGATGCTCGTTGCTTTTGCCGATCTGTTGTGTTGGCAAAAACAAGGCTCGGGTGTTACCCAGATGCGGCAACGTGGCGGCAATCACGCCATTGACCAAGGTGGTATCCACACTGACTGGCAGATGCGGTCCATGTTGTTCGATGGCGGCGACGGGTAGCACGGCAATGATGTCGTCTGCACCACTGGCAACGAGTTGGGCAAATTGGCGTGTGCTGAGCTCGGCCCAGAAATAGGAAGCGGGTTTCATGGCCACATGTTAATCGGGAATAGGAGGACGAGGCAGGACGGCTAGCGTTGCCCAGACCAAAGCAGGCCGGTTTGTAAGCTAGCGCCAATACGAGACCCGTCCAAGTCCTGCAGTTGCCCAATCGATTGGCCAATGGAGACGGTACTTGTCCAAACGAGGTTGCGGCGAAGCTCCTTGCGGTAGTTCAGGCCAGCACTCAATCCGCCAAATCCTGCTGTGAGCTGTCGGGCTTGTGTTGCAAACGCGGGTTGCGTGAGGTAGGGCGTTTGCCAATGCTCCGCTGAAGCCCAGGTGACTCCGGCACCAAGGTTCAGCGTTTGTCGACCGGTCAATCGCCATCTGCGCGATGCCCCGAGCGTTAAGGTGGTGCCATCCCCGCGATTCATGAGGTCTTGCGTGAGCTCGGTGCCCAAACTCCATGTGGGGTTGACTTGATAGAAAGTTTGTATTCTGCCGCGAAGGGTGTGCCGGCCAGATTCAAATAGGTTGATGGCTTCGCCTGTGGTCATATTTTGAATACGCAAGCCCAACAGCATCCTAAACCGATCGTTGTTGACCGCTTCGTAACCTACCGTCGGTTCACGACGAATGCTTGTGAAGCCAAGATCGGAATCGGGATCTGAATTCGTCCCCAGTCGCCAGCGCCCGTAGATCAGACCAACGACGGGCAAGACCTTGACGTCTCGGCGGGGTGTCGCCAAATCCGGGGATTCGAACTTAAAGCCGTAGGTGTACTTCAGCGTGGTTCGCTCAGTCGACTTTGCTTCTGGGGACGCCGCCGCAACGGCCGGCGCAGCGCCCTGTTGGGCCATGACCGATATAGCGCACGACAGTAAAGCCCCTGCAACCAGAACCCGCATGGCAAAATCTCCTCGACCACAGTTTATGAGCGTTTACACAACCTTAGTTCACTAGGGCCGAGTTTCGAACGCATTTATTGTCTCTGTATGTCGCCGACCTGATTGCCCCAACACATGACACAAGATCTCTTCCGCCAAGATGCTTACTTAAGAGAGTGCGATGCCACAGTTGTGTCCATCACCGACCAAGGCGTGGTTCTTGATGGCACCGTGTTCTATCCGCTCGGTGGCGGGCAGGCGGGTGATGCGGGCTGGCTGGTGCTACCGGATGGCCGTGAGCTGGCAGTGGACGACACTCGCAAGGCAAAAGACGCGCAAGGCTCGCCGACGGCCGAAATCCTGCATGTTTTGGGCCCTGAGCCCATGCAAATACTGCGTGAAGCGCTATTGAATTCAGAGCGGTCCGGATCGAAGTTGCAGCTCAAGGCAAGGATTAACTGGCCGCGCCGCCACCGCCTCATGCGCTTTCACACGACCACGCATTTGCTTTGCCATCTCGTGCCACAGCTCGTCAATGGCTGCTCGATCACGCCGGACTATGCCCGGCTTGACTTCAGCATGACTGACCCTCTGGACAAAGATCAGCTCACTGAGGGCATCGCTCGCTTGGTACAGGCGGCGCACCCGATCACCGTTAGCAGCATCACCGAACAGGAGCTCGATGCCAATCCGGCGCTCGTGAAAAGCATGAGCGTGAGCCCCCCACGCGGCACGGGCGTGATTCGGACGATCCGCGTTGGCAAAGATACCTTGATCGACCTTCAGCCCTGCGGCGGCACGCATGTGGCGAACACGGCTGAGATTGGTGATGTGCGGGTGGTGAAAATTGAGAAGAAATCCGCCACTACTCGGCGCGTCGTGTTGGAGTTCGGTGCATGAACTTATCCGCGTCTCGCGCACTCTGCCTAGCTATGAATTGGTATTTGTCGTTTAAGCGTTGGTTGAAGGGCCTGTCAGTTGCTCTATTTTTCATAGCGTTCTGCGCAGGTTGGATGCCTGCTGCTGCCCAAGTGGGCCTTAAGAATGCAGGCTCAGTGGTCACCACACCCCAAGTGCGTGCCGAGCTTCTGGCTTACGCTCCGGATGGCGTAGGTGTGGGCAAGCAGGTTTGGGTGGGATTGCAAATTACCCATCAACCGCAGTGGCATACCTATTGGAAGAACTCCGGCGATTCAGGACAGCCCACCGACATGCAGTGGCAGTTGCCGGCTGGCGTTCAGGCCGCAGAGACGCGCTGGCCTGTGCCGAAGAAGATTTGGATTGGATCTCTGGCCAATTACGGTTATGAAAACACCGTGTTGCTACCTGTGCCACTGGAGATTTCGTCGCTCTACAAGGCGGAATTGCCCAAACCTGATTTGGAGCTGAAGCTCAAAGCCGTGTGGCTAGTGTGCAAGCAGGAATGCATTCCGGAAGAGGGCGAGTTTGCTATTCGGATTCCTGCAACGAGTTCCACAGCGCTGCACAAGGCCGCGTTTGATGCAGCATTTGCGCAGTATCCGCAAGAATTGAAGTCGGCTGCGAGCGCGAAGATCAACGGCAAGTTGCTTGAATTCAGCATTGGCGATTTACCTGCTGCGCTACGCGGCAAGAACTTACAGCTGTTTCCCGAAACGCCCGAGGTGCTGGAAAACGGCGCGAAGCTGCAAAGCGATGGCGCGCAGGCTGCCAAAGCAACTGCGAGTTGGCAGCAAGCTTGGGCTGGCGACGTGTGGACGGCATCGTTTCCGATCTCCGCGCAGCGCAGCGCCAGTCCGGCGCTGATGCCACTGGTGCTGACTGCCGATGGGCAAAACGCCTATCGGGTCCAGGCTACGGTGGACGGCGCATGGCCCAAGGTCGCGGCCGCGGCGCAGGTCTCGCCCGAGTTGGCTGCAGCTTTAGCGGCCAATGCGGGAGCCTCCAAGGCACCGGTTCAGGCGGGCGGTGGCGAAGTGACGGGTCTTGTGGCCGCTTTGCTGCTGGCCATGATCGGCGGCTTGATCTTGAATTTGATGCCGTGCGTGTTGCCGGTGCTCGCAATCAAGGTGCTGGGCTTTGCGAATGCGCCAAGCCAACGCGCGCGGGTCGCTGGTGGCGTGGCTTATACGGCAGGTGTGGTGCTGAGCTTCTTGGCGTTGGGAGGGCTCATGCTGGCGCTGCGCGCCGGCGGCGAGGCGCTGGGCTGGGGCTTTCAATTGCAGTCGCCCGCGGTGGTGGCGGCTCTGGCATTGTTGTTCACGTTGATCGCGCTCAATTTGCTCGGCGTGTTTGAGTTGGTCCATGTGCTGCCATCGTCAGTGGCCACTTTGCAAGCGAAGAATCCTCAAGTGGATGCCTTCCTCTCTGGCGTGCTCGCGGTCGCTATTGCCTCGCCTTGTACAGCGCCATTCATGGGCGCTTCGCTGGGTTTTGCGCTCGGCCTGCCAGCATGGCAGGCGCTAGCGGTGTTTGCGGCTTTGGGCGTCGGCATGGCATTGCCTTATGTGGCGGCAAGCTTGGTGCCCGCGCTGGCGAATCTGCTCCCGCGACCCGGTGCGTGGATGGAGGTGTTCAAAAAGTTCATGGCTTTTCCGATGCTGGCCACCGTTGTTTGGCTGCTTTGGGTGATTGGCCAGCAAAGTGGGATGGATGGCGCCGCCGCGTTGCTCGCCCTGTTGCTTTCTGTGGCCATGATCGCTTGGGCGCTTTCCTTGCCGGCTCGTTTTCGCAACATGATTGCTATTATTTCAATAGCAATTGGCGCAGGTTTAACGTGGGCTGTTGGCCCAAACATCTTAAAGATCCAAGAATTCACGCCCATTCAAGCGACGGGTTGGCAAGCTTGGGAACCGGGAAAAACGGAGCAATTGCTGGCGCAGAACAAGCCGGTTTTTGTTGATTTCACCGCCGCTTGGTGCGTAACATGCCAGTACAACAAGAAAACCACGCTGGCAGATGCCGCTGTGCAGCAAGACTTCGCAAACAAAAAAGTGCAGTTGCTGCGAGCTGATTGGACGCGCCGCGACCCAGCGATTACCCAAGCTCTCACCCAACTGGGGCGCAGCGGTGTGCCCGTGTATGTGCTTTACAAGCCCGGCAGTGCCCCTGTTGTCATGTCGGAAATTCTTTCTGTCACACAGATGCAGGCGGAACTTGCGAAACTCTGAGTTGTCTTGTCTGGACATTCTTAAGGAGCCTCGGTATGCAACGACGTCATTTCACCACCTCTTCCTTGATCACCGCGTCCTTGCTGGCGGTGACAGCTCAAGCCTGGGCGCAGCAAAATGCCACAGTCGGCCAAGCCGCGCCGAACTTCAGCGCGAAAGATGTGGGCGGCAAAACGGTGTCGCTCGCTGATTTCAAAGGCAAAACCGTCGTGCTCGAATGGGTCAACCCCGGTTGTCCGTATGTGCGCAAGCATTACGACGGTGGCAACATGCAAGGCACGCAACAGGATGCGCTGGCCAAAAATGTGGTGTGGCTGGCCATAAACTCCACGGGCACCGATCACCCCGATTACCTCGCGCCGCCTAAGCTCGCTGCCTGGATGAAAGAGAAGAAAGCGCCTGCCACGCACACGTTGATGGATGAAGACGGAAAAATCGGCAAGGCCTATGGTGCCCGCACCACGCCGCATCTGTATATCGTCGATGGTAAGGGCATGCTCGTGTATGCCGGTGGGATTGACAGCATTCCCAGCGCCAGCGCCTCCGATATCCCGAAAGCCACGAACTTCGTGAAGGCTTCACTCACAGAGATGGCCAACGGCAAAGCGATCAGCAATGCTGTGACGCGGCCTTATGGTTGCTCTGTGAAGTACAAGAGTTGATGGCGTCAGCCGCGGGTGAAGCCGGTCGCGGTCCGGCCGCTTCCCTTGACCACCAGTGGTGGTACAGCGATCATCCCCATTTCGTCTAAAAACTCGCTAGATCGCGCCTCCTCCGTCGGCCAAACTTGGTTCCAACGATTGGGTTTAGCGATGGCTGCCTCCAGCCTCTTCTTCGGCGTGAGCGGCTCAAGCGGTTCAACACGGGTCGCCTGCCATTCTGATTCGGGGTGCTGTAGGGAGTGCTGCTCTGCTGCTTGAAGCTCCGGCATCACCATCGCCCGAATCGCTTGCACATCCGGTAGCTTTGATTTGTCGATCTGCCAAACGGGAATTTCAGCCATTTCAAGCGTCTTGAGCTTGCGCAAAACGCCCTCTGATACCTGCCGTCCTGCCTTGCCGGAATGCAGTTGAATCACGCCCAGTACGTCGCCTTGTTCAGAGCAAACCAAAAAGTCCACACAGCGCCTGCCCACACTGCCAAACCACTGGTTGTAAGAGCGGGTTTTCGCGACGCTGATAAAGCGAGCGAGTGCGATTTGTGGAAGGAGCAAACATTCAGGCAAAGCTTTGCGCAAAAGTTTGAGTGCGCGTAGCTCGTCTTGCGTGAGGGGCCGCATCGTGGTGGGCTGCCAATCTTCGCTGCGGAAGCTGCGCGACTTGCTGTTACCCCCTTGGGCCGCCGAGCGATACCAGAAGACATAGGCGATCCAGCCGAACAAGGCGAGTGCCACGGCTGCGGTGGGCCAAACCCAGATGTAGTGCATGTTCATGGGGCAGTCCTGACACAATGAAGTAACCATTATGTCGAGGGACGGGCGATCCTGCACAAAATGCCTTGTGCAGGATGTGTCGGGCTGTTATTTGGCGTGAATATTGCACACCTGATGCGACGCGCTGCCGCTGAATTGAAACGCAGCGCCTAAATTAACAAGCTCGGCAACTCGGCCATGCTTGTAAAGACATGTTTTGCGCCGACATCGCGCATGGCTTGAGCGCTTGAGTGGCCGATCTCATCCGGGCAAAAGGCATACACCGTGCAGCCTGCCGCAACGCCTGCTGTCGCGCCAGTCGTGCTGTCTTCAATGACGGCACAGCGTCTTGGGTCAACGCCCAGTGCGGCCGCCGCTGCCAAATACACATCAGGTGCGGGCTTGCTTTTGGGCATCTCAACACCACTGAAAATACGGCCTTCAAAGAAGTGGAGCAATCCGGTCTTGTTCAGCTGCAACATGACTTTATGGCGATCCGCACCGCTGGCGCAGGCCATGTTTGTGCCGTAGCTGCTGCGCAACTTGGCTAGCGCGGCAGCGATGTGAGGGATGGCTACCAGCGATGCTTGCAGCGCGGCGTCGCGGCGCTTGCGAAAGGCTGCAATCCACGCGTCATCGATTTTTTGTCCTGTCTTGGCCTGGATCAACGGGCCCTGGTCTTGCACGAGTCTGCCGATGAAAAGCTTCATGCATTCTGCTGACGTGAGCTGCCAGCCCATTTCCGAAAGCATTTGGCGAAGTACGCCATTGGTGATGTGCTCACTGTCAACCAGCACGCCATCACAGTCGAACAAAATTGCATCAAATCTCATACCCACTCCCAGTGATGATGTATTTTAGTTGCTACGAAAAGAGGAGCGCTTTACGCAGATTCTATGAGGGTGAATCGTCGATTTAGATCGGAATATCCGGTTTGAGGGGCAGATTGCTCTTGATGGCCTGCATCACACCCGTGCTGTGCGGATCCAAGCCGTAATCACGCAGATTTTTACGCAGATCATAGGCATCGACTTCATTCCAAGTGAGCCCGCATTCGATGCAAGCATGCGAGTGCGCGTTCTGCAGAAACACGGGTTTTCCTAAAAGGCTTTGCAGCAAGCCGCGCAGTGGATAAAAGCGCGTGGATTCGCCCAAATTGCCACGCACGACTTTGCGTGTGCCACAGCGGTAGCAATACAGACCGCGAACGGTTTGGTTATACATACTCGCCCCTCCTGCTCAGGCCTTTTTGGCTTTACGCTGCTCCAAAGTCTCCATGGCAAAGCCAGCTTCCTGCATCGCTTTGAAGCCACCATCGATATGCGCAATGTTTCCCATGCCCATGTCTTGCAAGGTCTTCGCGGTCAGCGCGCTGCGCCAGCCTAGCCCGCAAAACAGCACAAACTCTTTGCTGTCATCGGCCCATAAAGGCTTGTGATAGATTGAGGCGGGATCGACCCAAATCTCCAACATGCCACGCGGCGCGTGGGTGCTGCCCACGGCGGTTCCGTCTGGTGTTTGCAGTTCCCGGATATCGCGGATGTCAACGAGCAACACAGATTTGTCAGTGTCCATGCGTGCTTTGACTTCCTGTGCACTGTAGGTTTTGACTTCGCGCATGGCTTGGTCGACGAGTTGCTGGCTCGAAATTTTGATGGGCATGTTGCGGTCTCCTGATCTTGGTTGGAGTTTGGCATATTTTTCTTTACCAAGAGCGGCTCTGGCTGCGCATGGGCTGTCCCACGCTGCTTGTGTTCTCCTGCAGGCTGCGCCCGCATTCCCCCTTGACCTCGCTGCGTGAGACAACCCAATCACAGCTCTGAGAGTACCAACGCTCAAAAGTCAAGCCAAAGCTCGCCCGATCAAAATCTTCTGCACGTCGCTCGTGCCTTCATAAATCTGGCACACACGCACGTCGCGGTAAATCCGCTCCACCGGAAAATCAGTCACGTAGCCATATCCGCCATGGACTTGAATTGCGTCTGAACAGACTTTTTCGGCCATCTCGCTGGCAAAGAGCTTGGCCATTGCGGCTTCTTTGAGGCAAGGCCTGCCAGCATCTTTCAGCGAAGCCGCGTGATGAGTCAAAGCGCGAGCGGCCTCGATTTGCGTGGCCATATCTGCCAGCTTAAATTGCACGGCCTGATGCTGAAAAATCGGCTGACCGAAGCTCTCGCGTTCTTTGCTGTACTTGAGTGCCGCTTCAAACGCCGCACGCGCCATGCCCAGCGATTGCGCTGCGATACCAATGCGCCCGCCTTCTAGGCCGGAGAGTGCAATCTTCAAACCTTGGCCTTCTTCGCCCAGCAAATTCTCTGCGGGTACACGGCAATTCTCAAAGCGAATCTGCGCCGTGTCGCTGGCATGCTGCCCGAGCTTGTCTTCAATGCGCGCGACTTCGTATCCTGGTGTCTTCGTCTCCACAATGAAAGCGCTGATCCCTTTCTTGCCAGCAGCTTTGTCAGTCACGGCCATGACGATCGCAACATCGCCGTTCTTGCCGCTGGTAATGAACTGCTTGACGCCTTTAAGCACGTAATGATCGCCATCCTTCGTGGCTGTGGTCTTCAAGCCATCGGCTTGCGAACCCACATGCGGCTCGGTGAGGCAAAAAGCGCCGAGCAAATCGCCGCGTGCTAGGGGTTTCAAGTATTTTTGCTTTTGCGCTTCCTTGCCCCAAGCCATCAGAATCGAGCACACCGGGCAGTTGTTGACGCTCAAGATGGTTGACGTTGCGCCATCGCCTGCTGCAATCTCTTCCAAGATCAGAGCCAAGCTCAAATAATCCATACCCGCGCCGCCGTACTGCTCAGGCACCGCTACGCCGTAGCAGCCTAAATCGGCGAGGCCGCGCAGCTGCTCTTTCGGGAAGTGATGCGTTTTGTCCCACTCTGCCGCCTTGGGTGCAATCTCCGCTTGCACGTAAGCGCGAACGGCGTCCTGCACGGCTTGATAGTCATCATTAAGAATCATTTTGGCCTATAGCCCTTATAAATACTGCGCAATATGCTATTGAACTTATAGCATCTCTAGGCAAACTGCAGTGCCTTCTCCCCCGCCAATACAAAGTGTGGCCACGCCTTTCTTCAAGCCGCGTGCTTTGAGAGCGTGCATAAGTGTGACCATGATGCGGGCGCCAGATGCGCCCACCGGGTGGCCCAGCGCGCAAGCGCCGCCGTTGACGTTGACGATCTCGTGAGCGACATTGAGCTCAGTCATGAGCGCCATCGGAACCACAGCGAAGGCTTCGTTCACTTCCCAAAGCTCTACATCTTTCACGCTCCAGCCGGCTTTGACCAAAGCTTTTTGCGTCGCGCCGACGGGCGCAGTGGTGAACCAATGGGGCTCTCGCGCATGCATTGCGTGGCTGACAATTTTTGCCAGCGGCTTGCAGCCGAGTTGGGCGGCCGTGCTGGCGCGCATCATCACCAACGCGGCAGCGCCGTCGTTGATGGAAGACGACGAGGCGGCGGTGATGGTGCCGTCTTTCT
>JANPAK010000397.1:0-4528 GCA_031429925.1 Variovorax sp. | reverse complement strand
GCACAAAAAACGTGCTGCGGTGCAAAAAACAATGGGTTACGTCATTTCGCTCGCTATGATTGCTGTAGCGATGATAAGTGTTTGATTCATATAGACTTTATCAATTGCCTGATTTTGAGGCAATTTGAAGAAAGTCATATTTCATGCGGGTTAGAGCGCGACGTCGATAGGATATCAACAAAGTTATCCACAGAAGCGTTGGACTCATGACAAATCAATGACAGATCAAGCACTTAGCTTCGTTTTCGCACAAAAAAATGAGAAATGCCCCCTAAAACCGCGTCGGTTGACGCATGTATTCTTCACGTGGCTGTCGCCGTCCCGGCGCACAGCGATATGCCTTCCACTCTGAGCTACACGAGTGAGCGAGTACTCGCGCCCGGATCATTGGTGCGTGTGCCTTTTGGCCAGCGCGAAGTTTTGGGCGTTGTGTGGGCAAGCGAGACCGCGGTCGCCGCAGAAGAGGGCAATAGGGTTCTCAAGCCGATTGAGGGCGCCTTGCCTGAGCTGCCAGCCTTATCCCCGGCATGGCGTGAGTTGATCGCCTTTGCGGCCCGCTACTACCAGCGGTCCTTGGGTGAAGTAGCGCTTGCCGCTTTGCCACCGCAATTGCGCGAGCTCGACGGCCTCGCGCTGGCTCGCCGGTTGAAAAGGCGGGCCAAGCGCGACACCGATTTGGTTTCAGATCGGATGCCCTCACTAGACGCTCATAATTTGATAGCACTTAGCTCAGAACAGGCAAGGTCAATTGACCGTTTTTTCTCTGAAATCCCGCGGCGTCCAGCATTGCTGTTTGGCAGTACGGGCAGCGGCAAGACAGAGGTTTACTTGCAGAGTGTTGCACACGTTTTGGCTGCTGACGGTGAGGCGCAGGCTCTGGTGATGGTGCCTGAGATCAATCTCACGCCCCAGTTGCAAGAGCGATTTACGCAACGTTTTGGCGCCGCTTTGATTGTCACCATGCACAGCGGCATGGCGCCCGCTCAGCGCTTGAGGGCTTGGTTGTTGGCTCATAGCGGGCAAGCGCGAATCATTCTGGGCACGCGCATGAGTATTTTCGCAAGCATGCCGCGCTTGCGTCTGATTGTTGTGGATGAGGAGCACGACGCGAGCTACAAGTCGCAGGATGGCGCTAGGCACTCCGCCCGCGATCTTGCGGTGATGCGCGCGAAGCTGGAGGCCGAGCACAGTGGCCAAGTTTGCCGCGTCATGCTGGGCTCGGCAACGCCTTCGCTGGAGACGTGGCACTCCAGCGAGCTTGGGCGCTACCAGCGCCTTGAGATGCCCAGCCGCATCGGCGACGCCCGCATACCGCAGTTGAAGCTGGCCGACATGCGCTTGGTACCGCGTGGCACCCTGTTCTCGCCACAATTGCTTGCTGCGCTCCAAGATCGAATCGCTTTCGGTGAACAATCACTGGTGTTTTTAAACCGAAGGGGCTATGCGCCAGTGCTGGCTTGTGATGCTTGCGGATGGAAGAGCGAGTGCCCCCACTGCAGCGCGTATCGGGTGTTCCACAAAACCGATGGCAGCCTGCGATGCCATCATTGCGGCTACACCGAACGGGTGCCAAGAGCCTGCCCCGAGTGTGGCAATGTGGATATCCAGCCGGTGGGTCGTGGCACGCAAAAGATCGAAGAACAGTTGGCGTTGGCGCTGGGCTCGCAGCTCAAGCGTGCGGATGGCAGCGATGTAGTCATCAGCCGGATTGATGCCGATACCACGCGCCATAAAGGCGCATTGGAGTCGCAGTTGGCGCAGGTGCACAGTGGTGCGGTTGACATTCTGATTGGAACGCAAATGGTCACCAAAGGCCATGATTTCCGACGCATCACGCTGGTTGCAGCCATTGACGCCGATGCAGCTCTGTTTTCCAGTGATTTTCGTGCGCCGGAGCGCTTGTTTGCATTGCTGCTGCAAGCGGCTGGGCGCGCCGGGAGGGACGCGGCCCTGAATACGAATGACTCAGCCTCGGGCCATCGGGATCGCGGGGCACAGATGTGGATTCAAACCAAATACCCGGAACACCCTCTGTTCGCTGCGCTGGGCAAACACGATTACGCCGGCTTCGCAGCCCAGCAGCTTAAAGAGCGAACCCAGGCACAGCTGCCCCCGTTTTCATTTCAAGCCCTGCTGCGAGCGGAGGCGAGAACGCAAGACGTTGCGCAGGCATTTTTACAGGCTGCAAGCGACTTGGCGCAAACAGGCGCAGACCCTCGCGTCACTGTCTATCCGCCCGTGCCGATGGGGATGCAGCGTATTGCCAACGTTGAACGCGCACAGATGCTGTTGGAGTCTGGTTCCCGCAGCGCGCTTCAAGCTTTTCTCAGTGCTTGGCTGCCGCAGCTGCGTAGCTTGAAGCAATTACCTCAATGCAAGGGGCTGATCCGCTTCGCAGTAGATGTGGATCCCGTGCAGATTTAATGTTAGTGCTGCAGGATTTTTGAGAGAAAGTCTTTGGTGCGTGGCTGACGATTTTCTGAGTGATTGAAAAACTCATCCTTGTTGCAGTCTTCCAAAATGTTGCCACCCACGTCGATAAAGATCACGCGGTGAGCCACCTTGCGGGCAAATGCCATCTCGTGCGTCACGACCATCATCGTCATGCCCTCTTGGGCAAGCTTGACCATCACATCCAGCACCTCCCCGACCATTTCCGGGTCAAGTGCCGAGGTGGGCTCGTCAAACAGCATCACGATGGGATCCATGGACAGCGCCCGCGCAATGGCGACGCGCTGCTGCTGCCCGCCGGAGAGTTGCCCAGGAAACTTGTCTTTGTGTGCCATCAAGCCTACACGGTCCAGCATTTTTAAGCCGCGCGCCATAGCCTCGTCGGGCGTACGATTGAGCACCTTGATTTGTGCAATGGTGAGGTTTTCAGTGACGGACAAATGTGGGGAAAGCTCAAAGTGCTGGAACACCATACCCACCTTGGATCGCAGTTTGGGTAAATCCGTTTTGGGATCATGGATGCCGACACCGTCGACCCAAATTCCCCCTTTTGAATGGGCTCCAGTGCGTTGACGGTTTTATCAAGGTCGATTTGCCAGAGCCCGATGGGCCGCAAACCACCACGACCTCGCCTTTCTTGCATGCGCTCAAAACGGTACGACATCTGTGGGATATTTCCAGAAGTCTCGCAGCAGGTAGCTCACCGGCAAATCCAAGGATGTGTTGTTCGGCGGAATGGGTTTGGAGAACCAGTTGTCGTAAATCGTATAGATTTCGCGCGAGCGGATCATACGCTTCATCTCTTCGTCAATGATTTTCTTGAACTCAGGATCATTCTTCGGCAGCATGATGGCCAGCGGCTCGGTGGTGAGAAACTTGCCGACTACTTTCAGAGCTTTGGGGTTGGCTCGATTCGCTGCTAAGCCGTACAGCAACACATCATCCATCACGAATGCATCCGCCTCGCCTTTCTCCACCATCTCGACCGCGCGAGCGTGATCAGGCGCTTCAACAATCTTCAGCCCCATCAGCCGCTCACGGTTGGCTGACTCCACGGCTTTTAGCGGGGTCGTGCCTTTGGTCGAGACCACGGTTTTGCCACTGAGGTCTTCGAGGCGCTCTGCCTTGCTGCTTGCACGCACTAATAAACGCGCCCCAGTAATGAAATGAGGAACAGTGAACGCGACTTTTTCGCGGCGCTCTTTATTGTTGGTGGTGGAGCCGCATTCCATGTCGGCTTTGCCTTCTGTGATGGCTGGGATGCGGTTGGCAGGAGTGACCATCATGAGCTGAACACCATCTTCTCCTTTGCCACCAACCCGTTTGCGCACAGTTTCGGCCAAGCGCAAACACAAATCAATCGCGTATCCAACGGGTTTTTTGTTGCCATCCAAATATGAAAACGGCACCGACGACTCTCGGTGAGCAATAACGATCTTGCCGCCAGCTTTGATGCGATCTAGGACGGGTCCGCTCTGAGCGTGAACGGCGCCCACAACGCCTGATACGGCGACGGTCAATAGGAAGGCGGTTAGGTGCTTCATGGTCATCATCATTCAAAAAATGCGGGTAGAAGAAACGTGCCATCACTGGGGCACAAGGGTAATCAAGACGGTGAATATCCAGCAATGATCTGGCGTGCGTTTAATCCCGCCGAGGCGCTGGTTGCAGCGGTTGCGTGAGCTTCTCTGGCACCAGCAACTCGCTCATCTGCGCTCGGGTCATGATGCCCAGGGATTCCGCGACTTCGTCGATCGGCAACCCGGTGGCAATCGCCGTCTTGGCGATAAGCGCCGCCTTTTCGTAGCCAATCAGGGGGTTCAATGCGGTCACGAGCGTGACCGACTCGCGCACACGCTTGGCGAGTAGTTCACGATTGGGTTCGATGCCAGCAACGCAGTTGATTTGCAAGGTGAGGCAGGCTTGCGAAAGATGCTCGATGCTTTTAAACAGGCTCCAGCCCATGATCGGTTCAAAGGCGTTAAGCTGAAGCTGGCCAGCTTCTGAGGCCATGGTGATCGTGATGTCATTGCCAATGACCTCAAACGCCACTTGGTTGACAACTTCAGGGATCACC
>JANPAK010000396.1:0-3147 GCA_031429925.1 Variovorax sp. | reverse complement strand
TCACTTTGCCGCTGTCATTTCCGTTCACTGCCACAGCGGCAGACGTTAGCTGGCTTGCAATGCTGGGGTTGGTACAACTGGCGATACCTTGCGTCTTGGCAGTCATCTGTGCACGCGTACTTAAAGCGCCCGAAGTGTCATTGTTAGCGCTGCTGGAGGTGATCTTTGGGATCGCCTGGGCTTGGATGTTTGCTGGCGAAGTGCCCACACAGGCGGTCTTTGTGGGCGGCGCATTGGTCATCGGTGCTTTGGTCGCAAACGAATTATTGGGTTGGAAATCATCATGAGCGAAGAAAAATTGGTGATCGTGCAAGAGCGTGGGTCTGCCGGTCTGATCACGATCAATCGTCCGAAAGCGTTGAACGCTTTGAGCCTCGCAATGATTCGTGAGATCACAGCTGCACTTTTGAAATGGCACGACGCCCCGCACATTCAGCTCGTCGCTATTCGTGGCATGGGAAAACATACCGATGGCAGCTTTGTGCCCTTTGGCAGCTTCTGTGCAGGCGGTGACATCCGCTTCTTCCACCAAGCTGCGCTGGCTGGCGATCCCGCGCTGGAGGACTTCTTCACCGAGGAATACAGCCTCAACCATTTGATTCACACCTATCCTAAGCCTTACGTTGCTTTCATGGACGGCATCTGCATGGGCGGGGGCATGGGAATCAGTGGCCACTTGGCAGCCAATAGCATTCGCATCGTCACCGAGCGCACCAAGATGGCCATGCCCGAGACGAACATTGGCCTCTTTCCCGACGTGGGCGGCGGCTACTTTTTGAGCCGCTGCGCAAACTCACGGCTAGGGATCGGCGAATACTTGGCACTCACCGGGCAGTTGTTGCATGCAGCCGATGCGATGGCGCTGGGCTTGGCTGATGTGTCGCTCAGCAGCCAAGATGGGGCGAGCCTGTGGGATCGCTTGGGTTCTGGGGCATACCAAGGCCACTCTGCGTTGAGCAGCGAAATTGCTACGAATTCAATAGCATCTAGCGCAAATTCTGTCTGGGCAGATGCCGATTTTCTCTCCAAAGTGAGCCAGTATTTCAATCAAGACACTGCCTTGGCCATCGTGCATGCCTTGGCGGGCAGCCCCAATGCGTGGGAACAAGCGGCGGCCACCACTTTGCGCAAACGCTCCCCGCTGATGCTGGAAGTCACTCTGCAACTGATTCGCCGCGCCCGCAGCATGAACCTGGCGGATGATTTGCGCATAGAGCGCGATCTTGTGCGGCACTGCTTCCATACCAAGCATTTGCAGCGCAGCGGTGCGAGCAGCGAAACCGTGGAAGGCATTCGCGCTTTAGCGGTCGACAAAGATCATTCACCGAAGTGGAGCCCAGCCAAGCTGGAAGACATCACACCCGAGATGATTGCACCGTTTTTCGTCAGCCCTTGGCCGGCGGCAGCGCATCCGCTTCGAGGCTTGCTGTGACTTACATCGGCGGTTGAAAACCGTTGCGTCCAGCGCTGATGCGCGTTGCCGTGGGCTGACCATCGCGCAGCTCAGCAGTCACGATCAATTGAGCGCCGACCACGAGTAAGGAGCGATCAGCAGGCTTGAGGGTGACGATGGGTGCTCCGACAGGCACCACCAAGGTTTTTTCGCCATCTTTGAATTTGAGCTTCAGGGTGCGCACGCCACCAACCGTCGTGCCCGCCAACACTTCATCCACCGTGGCATTGGTCATGGTGCTTTGCGGCAACAAGTCCCAGGCGCGATGGCCTTCGCCCGCACCGCGCATCGCTTCCGGGAACACCAAGACTTCAACCGCGCGAAGCGTACCGTCGGGTTGCGGTAATGCGCCGCTGCCCACATAGCTTCCCTTCTTAATCTCCGCAATATCAATCGCATAGACTTCGGACACCACAAGGGTGCTGGCGAGAGTTAAGGTCACCGCTTCTCCTCGGCGATCCCGCACAGTCATGCTGTTGCCATCCATCTTTTCGATGGTGGCTCGGATACGCACCGGTGCAACGGCGGGAGCCGTCGAGGGCGCAGCTGCGGCGGCTGGCGCAGTTTGTGCTGCGGCACTAAAGCTCGACACAGAACCGATGAGAAAAATTGCGATGGCGATTGCTGTGAGGGAGTTAGTCTTCATGGTGGTTTTTCGGCAGTTTGAACACACAGGTGTTTCATGTTATCACCCTGGGTTTGATCTGTGCTGACCTCTTGTTTAGCTGGCCAAGCCTTCAATAAAGAACTTCACGCGCTTGACCCCCTGCCACTCATCGCTTTCCAAGCGGAAGGCTAGATGCGCTTTTGGAGGCAATGGCTCAGTGCGGCCAAACCAAATGCCGTCAACCAACTGGCCTTGATGCTTGAGTTTGAGGCCGAGGTGTTTTTCTGCGACGAGGCGCTGGGAGACGACCTCCAGCTCTTCGCTGAAAATCGGCGGCGCAAAGCCTTGGCCCCAAACGGCTTGCTGCAGAGTGTCGGCGATATCAGCGCGGCGGTATTCGGCCGGGAGCGGGCCATCGGTCTCGAGCCGGCGGGAGAGGGTGGCTTGGTCGATCCAAAGGCCAGCCACTTCGGCAAAAGCCATCTCGAAGGTTTCGAAATGCTCTTCTTCAATCGTGCAGCCCGCAGCCATGGCGTGGCCGCCGAATTTGATGAGCAAGCCGGGATGCTTTTTGGCGATCCAATCGAGTGCGTCGCGCAGATGAAAGCCTGCAATCGAGCGGCCCGAGCCTTTGAGCAGATGCTCCTGCCCCTCGGCGCCACTGGCCGCAAACACGAAGGTGGGGCGGTGCAGCTTGTCTTTGATGCGGCTGGCCACGATGCCGACCACGCCTTCATGGAATTCAGGATCAAAAATAGCAACGCCAGATGGATGGCTCTCGGGCGATTGGTCTTCTGCAAACATGTATTGCAATGCCGCTTCAGCTTGCTCTCGCATGCCTGATTCAATGTCGCGGCGCTCTCGGTTGATCGCATCGAGCTGCTTGGCCAACTCGGCGGTGCGGCCTGCGTCGTCGGAAATCAGGCATTCGATGCCCAGCGTCATGTCGGACAGACGCCCTGCGGCGTTGATGCGGGGCCCAAGCGCGAAGCCAAAATCGAAAGTGCTGGCCACGTTGGCCTTGCGGCTGGCGGCTTCAAACAGGCTGAAAATGCCAGCCGGCGCCGCCCCCTGGCGCAAGCGCTTG
>JANPAK010000395.1:0-1533 GCA_031429925.1 Variovorax sp. | reverse complement strand
CGGTGAACGAGCTGCTGCAGACCACGCTCGATGGGCTGCTCGACGGCTCGGCGTATGCACTCGTCGGGCTTGGACTCGCGCTGTCGTTCGGCACGCTGCGCCGCTTGAACCTGGCCTACGGCGCCGGCGCGATGCTCGCCGCCTATGTCGGCGCGTGGCTGCATCACAAACACCACATGCCGGTGGCGGTGGTGGCGGTGGCAGTCGTCGCCACCGCGGTGAGGAGTGGCCTGTACGTCGAGCGGCTGTGTTTTGCCGATGCCGCAGGGGCCTCGCGTGCCGCACCCGACACTGGCGCCGCAGGCGCTGGCGCGCTGCCGGTCGCCGGGCACGACGGTCGCGAGGTCGTCGCGCTCGCATCGACCTTCGCGGTGTGGATGCAGCTAGAGCAGCTCGCCGTGAACCTGCTGCCGCGGCACCTGAACCCGTTTCCGACACTCGCCGCGTCGGGCCAGTGGAGCAACTGGGACGTGGCCGGCCTCGTCGTGCGGCCGGACCGCGTGGCGCTCGCCGCACTCGCGGTGGCGCTGACGCTCGCGCTCGTCGCCTGGCTGCGCGGCACGCGCGGCGGGCTGGCGTGGCGCGCGACTGCCGATCGGCGCGTCGCGGCGCACCTGGTCGGCATTCCGGTGGCGAGCGTGCAGCGGCTCGGTTTTGCCGCGGCCTGCGCGCTGTCGGGTGTGGCCGCGTTCGCGGTGCTGACCATCGACGGCCAGGTCACGCCGATGTTCGGCATGTGGGTGCTGGTCAAGGGCCTGGTCGCGGTGATGCTCGGTGGGCTCGCATCGATCGGCGGTGTACTGGTTGGCGGCTGGGTGCTCGGCCTGGTCGAGGCCCATGCGCAGAACCTGTTTGGCGCACTCGGCCGCGAGTTCGCGACCTGGGCGCTGCTGCTGGTGGTGCTGATCCGGCGCGGCGGGCTCACTCAGAGGCTCGGCCGTGTTGCCTGAGCACGCCATCGGCCTGGCCACCGACATCACGATCATGTCGCTGCTCGCGTTGTCGGCCTACCTGCTGCTGCTTGTCGGCCGGGTGTCGTTCGGCCAGCAAGCCTTCTTCGGCCTCGGTGCTTACGCCGCGGGCATCGCCAGTGCCGTCGCCCAGTGGCCGCTCGGCCTGGCGCTGGCTGCGGGCGTCGCGGTCGGCGCGCTCGGATCGGCTGCGGTCGCCTGGCCGACGATGAAATTGTCCGGCCTGTCGTACGCAGTGGCGACGCTGGCGTTTGCCGAGATGGCACGCATCGCGCTGCTCGGCTGGCACTGGCAGGTCGAACGCGGCGGCGCGGCGATAGGCCCGGCGGGCGGCGAAGGCCTGCGCGACATCCGCTGGCTGTTCGAGAACGACGTCTCGCCGGCGGCCTACCTGGCGCTGTGCCTGGCGGTGCTGGCCGGTGTGCTGTTGTTGCTGGTCTGGGCCGAGCGCACGCGATTCGGCCTGGCGCTGCGCATGACCGGCCACGACGACACGCTCGCCACCGCGCAGGGCCTGCCGGTCGCGCGGCTGCGCCTGGCCGCCGCCACGGCTGCGGGCGCG
>JANPAK010000394.1:0-6537 GCA_031429925.1 Variovorax sp. | reverse complement strand
CCTACCGTTCGACTTGCATGTGTAAAGCATGCCGCCAGCGTTCAATCTGAGCCAGGATCAAACTCTATAGTTTGATCTTGTTACTCAATCGGAATTGAAGAAGATAAACTTACTTCAATTTCTCATGAGTGTTTGTGTCTCGGTCTTTCGACTCTGACGTTTTCGGCAATCGCCTTCAAACACCCACGCTTATCGGCTGTAATTTTTTAAGGATTTGCATTCAGACTTTCGTCTTTTTTGCTTTGCTTCACTGCGATCAGCGAAGCCTTGAATTATGACATGTTTTTGAACGTTTTGTCAAATCAGTCAAAATTTTCTACTTTATTTTTCTAAGCTTGCTTTCGAGAATTTGCTTCTTTTGGCATTGCCCAGCGTTTTCAGCAGAGCCTCGAATTATATACCGAATTTTCTATGTTCGTCAAATAATTGGAGATTTCGTTTGATGCGGTCTTTTGCAAGACCTCAGCCAGAGCACTGTTGGCACCAGCTCATCTTAAGGGTTAACCCCATATGATAATCATCAGCAGAGCCCGCTAGTATACGACGAAAGCGAGTGGCTTGGTAGACCTAGGCAAAAATTATTTCAGTTCCGCTAAGTACTTTTCGACTTGCGCTGCAGGGATTGCGCCAGGGACACGAGAGCCGTCTGCAAAAATCAGTGTGGGCGTACCAGTGATGCGGTGCTTGCCAGCGAACTCGCTATTTCGTTTCAAAGCTGTGACGTCGCAACCTGATGTCGCAGCCGGGGTAATGTCCCGTAGCATCCAATCAAACCAGGTCTTGTTTCTATCCTTACTGCACCAAATATTCTGAGACTTAACGGCAGAGTCCGGCCCCAGAAGAGGCACCAAAAACATATACATCGTTACGTTGTCAATTTTCTGCAAGTCCCTCTCCAGACGCTTGCAGAAACCGCAATTGGGGTCTTGGAACAACGCGACCTTGCGCTTGCCATTACCTCGCACAATAGTGAAGGCGTCCTTGAAAGGCAGCGCATCAAAGTCAACGGCCGAGAGTTTTTCGATGCGCTCTTCGGTTAAGTTGCGTCGAGTCTTGGTTTCATGAAGGTTGCCCTCGATAAGAAAATTGCCATCCATATCGGTGTAAAAGATGCTCGTGCCATTGATGCGCAACTCCATCAGACCTGGCATGGCCGATCGGGTGATTTCATCAATCTTAGGAAAATTCGGCAGGCGTTCGGCCAAGGTCTTGCGCAAAGCGGCATCTTGCGCGGCAGAAATTGCAGCGCCACCCGACTGCGCAAAACTGGCACTCGCCAACATGAATGCTGCGTAAATTGCTATAGTTTTAATAGCGAATGATAATTTTTGAGACAACATAAATATCTTTCCATCGAATGTATCAAATGTACCGCCAGCAGGCTTCAGCGCAGGCCAGAAGCGCGCTGCATCAGCCAAGCTTTGAGAGGCGCGGCCGATTGAAACCCTTGCATACCCCAATTGCGCAGGTTCAGCACTCGGCTGTCGCCACTGCTGAACATTTGCTGCAAGCCATCGGTGGCCAGCCGCAGCATGGCGGCCTCTCCTTTGCGGGCACGCTCATACGAGCGCAAGAGCTTCATATCGGCAAAGCTTCGGAAATACGGTTTTGCTGCCAGGGCTTGCGCCAGCGCCACCGCATCCCCCAAACCTAAATTCAAGCCCTGCCCAGCCAGCGGATGCACAGCATGCGCCGCATCGCCCGCCAACACCCAAGCGCCCCAACTTGCCTGCCCACACCACTGGTGCGCTTGCGCCAGCACCAGTGGCCAGCTCGCCAAGGGGCTAGCCAGTTGCAGACCGCCAAGATGTCCACGGTTGGCTAAGTTTAGTTCTTGAATGAACTCGCCTGATGGCATCGCAAGCAAGCGGATGGCATGCTCTTGAGGAACTGACCACACCAGCGCCACGGAGTTCCCGTCCTGGCTTTGTCCACGTGGCAGGAAAGCACAAATTTGCCCCGTTTGCATCCACTGCCAGGCGGTGAATTCATGCGGCCGCTCGCAAACGATGTGGCCAGCGATAGCGCTTTGGGTGTAGGCAAATTGCTCAAAAACGGCACCAGTCGCCTCTCGGGTTTGGCTGGCACGGCCTTCACAAATGACGGTCAACTCTGCGTGCGGCGCTTGCGCCAAATCGGGCAGCAGGCTGATCTCAGGCGCAAAACTGATGGCCCAGGTCAAGCGCTCTTGCAAATGAGAGGCATCCACAATCCAAGCCAAGGGCTGCTTGCTGGCATCAAAACCCAGCTCGCCGACGGTATCGCCATACACTTTCATGTGCTCAACGGGCGTGGCCTGCTCAGGCCAAACGCGCAAATCCATTAACACCTGCCTTGATGCTGCGTTCAGAGCAAAGCTACGCAGATCTGCCTGCTTTACGGGAGCACCCTGAATCAAGCTCACGGCAATGCGCGAGCGCGCCAGCAGCAAGGCCAGCACTTGCCCGACCACACCAGAACCGCGAATACAAATATCGTTTCTCACGCTACGATTGTAGAAGGCGGCACAATGAGACATTTGATTTCTCCGATTGACCCTCTCCCTTGCTTGCGCCATGAACGATTTTGACCTGAATGCCACCATCAGCCGCTTGTTTGCCTACCCCATCAAGTCTTGCGCAGGCGTGGAGCTGAAAGAATCGCTGCTGATTGAAACAGGTCTTGAATTTGACCGCGCCTGGATGGTGGTTGATGAAGCGGGCGAGTTTGTTAGCCAGCGTGAGTTGCCTCGCATGGCATTGATAAAGCCTCACCTCAAGCAATTCGAGATGGTTCTGCGCGCGCCCGGCATGCTCGCGCTGCATATTGCGCTTGACGCGGTGGAGCAGCCGTGCAAAGCGCGCGTTTGGGACGACGAGTGTGCCGCATTTGAAATGGGGCCGATTGCGGCGCAATGGTTCACAGATTTCCTGATGCATGACCGGCCTGCCACCACGCCCGCCATGAAACTGCGCCTAGTGCGCTTTGACCCAGCGCATCGACGAATGTCCAACAAGAAGTGGACGCAAGGCAAGGACGCGCTGAATCAATTTTCCGATGGCTACCCTTTGCTGATTGTTGGCGAAGGCTCGCTCCGAGACTTGAATGAGCGCCTTGTCGCGGCTGGTCACGCCGCAGTGACGATGGAGCGGTTTAGACCCAATATTGTCCTCGCAGGCCTACAACCCCATGATGAAGACCGCGCAGATCGGCTGCTCATCTCCAGCTCCGACGGTGAGATCGTTTTGGCGCTGGTCAAGCCTTGCCCACGTTGCCCGATTCCAGATGTTGATCCGGCTACAGCTCAAGTCACGCCGCAAGTGAACCAAATGCTCCAAACCTATCGGCAAGACGCAAGGGTGGGCGGGGCCATTACTTTTGGTATGAACGCAATGGTCGCGCGCGACGATACTGAGCCTTTTGATCTGGCCTTAGCCGTTGGGCAGATCGCTCGAGCAAGCCTGCGCTTTTGAGCGCTTGGGTCATCTTGGCGGCACAACGCTATCCCCATTTTGATCCGTGGCTTCATGCTGACCCGTAGACTCCCATCCGAGGCCAGACGAGTCCGAAAAACTAGTTTGTCGAGGTAGGGTCGACGGGAAAACGGAAGCCAACTCGCCTCTATCTGCTTGGCTAACCTGCGCCGTGAGTCGCTCTAAAACCGACAAGCGATCTGGTGGGGCTTGTTGCGCCAAAACATCACTGACTGGGGCGATTTCTAGGAATCGAATTGGCCTTCGGGTGCGTGGCGACATCGTCGACAAAAGACCTTGCAAGCTTTTCTTCACGTCAAGCTCCACTCCAGGTATCTCGCGCAGCACGGCGGCAGCCACATGAAATTGCAGGATGACCTCGGGAACAAGTCCAGGCAATGGCATCAGCCCCTGTGCGATCAATCGCGCACCCACTTCTGTGATGCGATCACGGCTACTTTCACCCTCTAAAATCACACCGAAATGCGACGTGCCGACGCGAGCGACATTTTCAACATCACGCAAAACTTTCCTGAGCTTAATCACGGCGCGCAACACGCTTTGTTCAGCCACTGGCAGGCTGTGAGCAGCTGCAATTGCTTTGTAATTGACAAGAGAAATCAGTAAAACCGCCGCATCTTCCCTTCGCTTCACCGATCGCGTCGTCGTTTGTTGGATACGATCATCAAAGATATGCTCCTTTAGCAAGCCTGTGAGCGCGTCTTGAGTGCTCATCGCTTGTTCGCGTGTTCGAATGTCGTGCCGCTCCCGCGAACGAACATGCAGAGCCACCATCATCATTGGAGCTTCGACGAGAAGGGCGATCACCACACCATATTGAACTAACCATGACATCCCGATCCAGCCATAGGTCCGAGCAATGGCACTCAAAACGGCGGCGACCAATGGCGCATAGGCCAAAAACACCCAAATGCCAACGCGATCACCCTGGCGCCATGCACGCATGGCCAGCGACAAGCCTATGCTTGCGATGCTGATCATGTATACACCCAACATCACCACGCCGGTTGAACGGGACACAAAGTAGTAAATGCTGGCGAACGGCAAAGCCATCGTCCCAATTGCCAACAGCGCCGCCGACTGCCTCCGCGCAAATTGACGCCCCCCCAACAAAGCTTCGATGAAGTAAAGCGTGCATCCCGCAGTCAGCATCGCGAGCATGCCCTGCGACGCATCCGCCCACAAAGGGCTGTGATCCCACAAAAGGTAGCCTGCCAGACCGGTGTATGCGCTCACCGCCAATGTCATGAGCAGCAGGTAGATTCCGTAGAGTAGATACAGTCGATCGTTGTAGGTATAGGCGGTCGCAAAACAGGCCAGCACTAAGGTGAGTAAGACCCCAACGATCAGGCCCAGGCCCAGAAATCCCAACCGATCCGACGCCTGTGCCGTCACTTCCGTACCGATGTGCAAAGGCAGGCTTATCGGCGTGCTTCCCTGAATTTGAAGGTAGATACTTGACTTCCCCGAAGGTAGCTCGAAGTGAAAGCGGGGGTATCTCCCTGGCTCTGGCCAATCAGCCACCGCAACACGATCGCCGGCCTTTTGTGCCCGCCAGTTGCCCTGAGGCGTCCGTTGGTACATCGTGACCGAATCCACCAATGGGAGCGGTATCCAAGCGATCCAATGCTCGCCGCTGGCACTCGCTCGATCCAGATCAACCCTCATCCACAGCCGATCCCGAGGTTTGAGATCAAACGTCGTCTCGGTGGCCAACGGGCGGTACTTCCCAGCTGTAGCTGGAGCAGACGCCTGTTCAATGTCCGCTGTAGCAGGTACTTCGTGCCAAAAGTAGACTGCACCAGCCACCAAGGGCCGGTCTGCATCTGAGATCGTCAGTGCCGCGGACCAGTCAGCAAGCGCAACGGACGCCGACAAACCGAGCATCGCGGCCAAAGCGAGCGCCCGACTCAATCGCATACACTTGAACGCTTTGTCGGGAAGTCGCGCCAAAACGAGCGCTAGGAAACGAATCATGAGCATGAAATGTGGAATTGTTGGGTTGCCCAATGTCGGGAAATCTACACTATTTAACGCGTTAACTAAAGCGGGTATTGCCGCAGAAAACTACCCGTTTTGCACGATTGAGCCCAATGTAGGCATTGTGGAACTACCCGATGTGCGCTTAACGCAACTCGCCCAGATCGTTCAGCCGGAGAAAATCGTGCCTGCGATCGTGGAGTTTGTGGACATCGCTGGCTTGGTCGCCGGCGCCAGCAAAGGTGAAGGCCTGGGCAACCAATTTCTCGCCCATATCCGCGAAACCGATGCGCTTGTGAATGTGGTGCGCTGTTTTGAAGACCCCAACGTGATCCACGTTGCAGGCAAAGTTGACCCCATCTCCGACATCGAAGTGATCCAGACAGAGCTTTGCCTCGCAGACTTGACCACGGTAGAAAAAAGCCTGCAGCGTTACACCAAAGTTGCCAAAACAGGCAACGATAAAGAAGCCGTGAAGCTCGTTGCAGTGCTCGAAAAATGTCAGGCAACGTTGGATCAAGGCAAGCCCGTGCGCAGCATTGATTTCTCCAAGGACGAGTTGATCACGCTCAAACCGCTGTGCCTCATCACGGCAAAACCTGCGATGTTTGTGGCCAACGTGGCAGAAGACGGTTTTGCCAACAACCCGTTTCTCGCAAAATTGGAAGAGTTTGCCAAAGGCCAAAACGCGCCCGTGGTGGCGATTTGCGCGAAGATCGAGGCAGAATTAGCCGATATGAGCGACGAAGACAAAACCGCCTTTCTCGCTGATTTAGGCCAAAGTGAACCTGGGCTGAACCGCCTGATCCGTGCCGGCTTCAAGCTGCTCGGTTTGCAGACTTACTTCACGGCCGGTGTGAAAGAGGTGCGCGCCTGGACCGTGCCAATCGGCGCAACAGGCCCCCAAGCTGCAGGGGTGATTCACACGGATTTCGAGCGCGGCTTCATTCGAGCGCAGACCATCGCGTTTGACGACTACATCGCCTTCAAAGGTGAGCAAGGAGCAAAGGAAGCAGGAAAGATGCGTGCCGAGGGCAAGGAATACGTCGTCAAGGATGGGGATGTGCTGAACTTTTTGTTTAAC
>JANPAK010000393.1:0-2157 GCA_031429925.1 Variovorax sp. | reverse complement strand
GGCTCGCCCTCATCGGTTGCCCGCCAGATCAGGCCTTTGCCCAAACGGCGCTTGGACAGCACATAGGGATCGCTCAGGTCCACCGCATGCGGCCAACTGTCCGCCAGCATGTCGGGATCGACCTCGGTGAGATTGCGGTTGGCGTCCAAATAGCTGCGCGGGAAGTGCGCCTCCACCCAAGCGCAGCCGAGCTCTGGCGCAAAGCCGTAGAGCTTTTCGACATGCGTGTCTTCAGCACGGCGCAGCCGCGCAAGATCACAGGAGATCGCGTAGCCGAAATCAGGCGGATAAAACGTACCGCTGTGCGGCGAGTCGAGCACCAGGGGCGAGCTGCCCGCGTGCGTAGTCACAAAATGCATACAACCTATCGTGTTAATCAAGGCTGATTTTCGCAAACTTCGCCCTGCGCTGCATTTTGTCGATTTCTTGACGGATTTGGGTGGCGCATCTAAAGAAAACTATGAGGAACTTTTTTCATTAGCTTTCCTCTACTGCGGGTTGGCAATCAAGCCTTGGAGAAAACAATGCAGTTCTTAGTTTGGATGGTCGGAATTTTGATATTGACCCTATGGGGTGCCACAGTGTGGCTGTCGTATGCGGCCTTGTCATTGACGCTGACCTTGCCTTGGAATGAAGTCATGGCCTCACTGAAGAGCTTGCCCTTGCCAGACATGGTGCGTCCATTTATCGAGCCATGGTTGGGCGGCGCATGGAGTGCTTGGGTTGAGGCATTTGCGCCTTTGATGCAATGGGCAGGCAGCTTCCTACAGGGCTCGGCGGGTTGGTTGACGGGCGCACTTCCCGTGCTGGCTTGGCTTGTCTGGGGTTTGGGCAGCCTTGTCCTTCTGGCCTTTTTGGTCGCGGCGTCAGCCGGGCTTTGGCTTTTTCGCCGAAAGCGGCAAACGGCAGGATCAAGCGGCATGGGCGCCGACAAAATCTCTTCACTGATAAGCAAATTCCGGAAATTCAGGCCCCGTTGATCGCTCATCACAAGACCCCAAGCATGGCGCAATGGGGGTTTAGCTCGGCACCAAGAAGTCCTTGCTGATTTTGGCGCCCAGCGCGTTGATGCGATCCAGGAATTGCGTGAGGTAAGCATGCAAGCCGGTGGCTAAGATTTCATCGATATGGCCGAATTGCAGATCAGCGCGCAGCTTGCCTGCGGTCCGTTGGGTGTCTTGTGACTGAGCATTAGCCACGAGTTGGAGGTTTTCCACCACGGCATTCAAGCAGGCATGCATTGAGCGCGGCATATCGGCGCGCAGCATCAGCAGCTCGGCCACACGCTCGGGCGTGATCACGTTGCGATAGACTTTGCGATAGATTTCAAAGGCCGAGACGCTGCGCAAAATCGCGCTCCAGTGGTAGAAATCAAGCTCTTGATCTTTCTCATTGGCGGCGCCATAGAAATCACTTTGCAGCGCATGAAATTTCACATCCAGCAGGCGGGCGGTATTGTCGGCGCGCTCAAGGAAGGTGCCCAAGCGGATGAAGTGCAGAGACTGATCCATCAGCATGGTGCCCACCGTCACGCCGCGCGAGAGGTGGCTGCGGTATTTCACCCATTCAAAAAACTTGCCTGGGTCTCGCTCAAAATCCCCTGCTCTGAGCTTATTGAGCAGCTCGAGCCAAGTCTGATTGATGGTTTCCCAAACTTCGGTGGTGAGCGTGCCGCGCACAGCTCTGGCATTCTCGCGCGCTTGCTTGATGCAGCTGACAATAGACGACGAATTTTCTTCGTTTCTCACCATGAAATTCATGACGTCTTGGGCATTGACGGTGGAATGCCAGGTTTTGTAGCCCTCGTCCAATTCGCTGATCGAGACCAAGCCCTCCCAGCCCGCCTGCGCCACGGCGGCAGATTGCGGAAGCAAAGAGGTCTGGTAATTCACATCGAGCATACGCGCGGTGTTCTCAGCCCGCTCTGTGTAGCGAGCCATCCAAAATAAATGATCGGCGGTGCGACTTAACATGTTTTATTCCTCCATGACCCAAGTATCTTTGGTCCCCCCGCCTTGCGACGAGTTGACGACCAAGGAGCCTTCTTTGAGGGCAACGCGGGTCAGGCCACCTGGGGCAAGTTGCACCGTTTTCCCGGAGAGTACAAACGGGCGCAAATCAATGTGACGCGGTGCAATACCGCTATCGACAAACGTA
>JANPAK010000392.1:0-16448 GCA_031429925.1 Variovorax sp. | reverse complement strand
ACAGGCTGGCTTGCGCGCATACCGAAGCAAAGCCAGATGCGCTTGAACGTGGCAGACAATTTGGCCTACCAACAAGCCTGCTTTGAGCGAGCCAGCCCAGCAGGCCACGCGCCGAAGTGCATCAGAACCCTGGCGCCCTGCGCCAGCCTGCCGCGCGGCGCACTGATCGTGCAAGAGATCGTGGGTCGATCAGCCCTCCTCCCTCACGACCTGCCACTCATGGCGCTGAGCATGGCTGCGATGCACAGCGTAGGGGTGCCTAGCGCGGGTCAACATGCACCACTGATTCATGCTACCGACCCACTTCAAGCGCTCTGGGATGAAGTGCAAAGCCAAGCGCACTACCTCGCCACAGCCCATTTAGAGCCCACGGTGCTGAGCCAAATCCATACTGAATTAGCGCAGTTCGAAGCCATATGCCAAGACAGGCGCCGTCCTCAGCGCTGCTTGATTGCCTTTGATGGCCATCCAGGCAATTTTGTGATCGCCTGCCTCGCTGATGGCCGAGAAAAAGCCTACTTGGTGGATTTGGAAAAGTGCCGCTACAGCTACCCCAGTCTCGACCTCGCCCACGCCACGCTCTACACCTCCACCACCTGGGATATCGATACACACACCGTTTTGAGCCCACAAGAGGTCATGGCCACTTACCAGGCTTGGGGCCAGCATGTGGATCCAACGCTTGCCCAGGATGCGCTGGCTTGGCATCTGCCGCTGCGCCGCGCAATGTGGCTCTGGTCATTCACGTGGTGCGCCAAATGGCGTGTGACCTCGCCCGCGGCGGCGGCGCTCACCCAAGACGGCGAAGATTGGTCGGATGAGAATTTAGATCCAACACTTGCCAAACACGTGCGAGAGCGGGTTGATCATTACCTGAGTGCTGATGGTGTCGGTATTGTCATGGCTGAGTTTGCGCAATTGTCTGAGCTGATGGCGATGGAGCCCAGCGCCGCATGAGCCCAAGGCGATTCAAGCTCAGAGTTGTGATCCCTGTGCTGAACGAAGGCGCTGCGCTCACTGAGCGCTTGAAGGCATTGCAAGGCTTGCGCAAACAAGGCGTCGAGCTGGTGCTGGTGGATGGCGGCAGCCAAGACGAGAGTTGGGTACGCGCTCAGCCTTGGGTCGACCGCCTTCTGTGCACCCCTTCCGGCAGAGCCCGGCAGATGAACGCTGGCGCAGTTGACACAGCGCAAAGCCAAGCCGATGCCCTGCTCTTTTTGCATGCAGACACGGTGCTGCCCGGCGACGCTTTAAGCGCCATCTCGCAAGCACTCCAAGACCGTCCTTGGGGACGATTTGATGTTCAGCTAGATTCACCCGAGCCGCCTTTTCGCATGATAGAGACCATGATGAACCTGCGCTCGCGCCTCACAGGCATCGCCACGGGTGATCAAGCCATGTTTGCTCGCACTGATGCATTTCGCGCGGCGGGCGGTTTCCCGGAGCAGCCCTTGATGGAAGACGTCGAGCTGTCTAAAAGTTTGCTCAAGCAATCCCGCCCCGCATGCCTGCGCCAACGCGTGCGCACTTCGGCACGCAAGTGGGAAAAAGGAGGGGTATGGCGGACGGTTTTTCTCATGTGGCGCCTGCGCTGGGCTTACTTTTTTGGCGCATCACCTGCTGAGCTGGCTCTGGCCTATGGTTACCGTGCCAGCCCGCACGCCGCGCCTGCGGCCATCGCTATTCTTGCCAAAGCACCCGTGCCCGGCATGGCGAAAACAAGGCTGATCCCCGCGCTAGGCGCATGGGCAGCAGCGCGGGCACAGCGCCAATTCATTGCGCAAACGCTCTGCACGGCGCAGCAAGCCAACTTGAGCGACATCACACTTTGGTGCGCTCCAAATGCACAACATCGCTACTTTCGCGCCTTGCAAATGCATCAAGGCATCGCCTGCCTCAATCAACCAGACGGCGATTTGGGTGAGCGCATGCAGCGCTGTGCAGAGCATCATTTCGCGCGACGCTCAGGCATCCCGCTGTTGATCATTGGCACGGATTGCCCCGTCCTCTCGCCCGGGCATTTGCAAGAAGCAGCGCGCGGCCTGCTTCAGCATGATGCCTGCTTGATTCCCGCTGAAGATGGCGGCTATGTGCTGCTCGGCTTGCGCAAGATGATTCCTGAGGTATTTTCCGATATCGCGTGGAGCACGGACAGCGTACTGCGCCAAACGCAAGAGCGTCTGACGCAAGTCGGCGCAAGCGTTGCCTTGCTGCCCATGCTGTGGGATATTGATGAGCCGGCCGACTGGCAGCGCTGGCAAACCATGAGAAGCAACGCATGACATTCCCCCGCGCGATCGACCCCAGGATGCCAGCCGCTTGGTATGCCCAGCGACTGCAGCTGCCCAGCACTCGCGTCGCAGTGGTGATCGACACCGATGCTGCCAATGAGATTGACGATCAATTTGCGCTCGCTTGGGCGCTGAGCCGGCAAGACAAGCTCGACATTCGTGGCATCTATGCCACGCCTTTTTCGTTTGCACACCGCCGGGCTTTGTACAGCCATGCCCATGCAGATGCCGCGCCGTTCAACCCGCCTGAAGTCGGGATGGAGCGCAGCTTTCATGAGATTTTGCGTGTGCAAGAGCTGATGGGAGGCCAAAAGCAGGTGCCCGTGATGCGCGGCAGTGCGGGCTATCTCTCGTCTCTTGAGCAGCCCCTTGCAAGCGAAGCCGCTGAGCATCTGATTGCCACAGCCCTGAGCATGCCGCGTGATGAGCCTTTGTATGTCGTGGCCTTGGGCTGCGCCACCAATGTGGCCAGCGCTTTGCTGCTCGCGCCACAGATCATTCACAAAATTGTGGTGGTCTGGACGAGCGCCTTCCCCTCACACGCGCCGCATGTGAATCAGTCATTCAATCTGGAGCAGGATGTGTTGGCCAGCCAATGGCTGTATGAAAGCGGCGTACCCTTGGTTTACTTGCCGGGCTACCAAGTGGGTGCGCAGCTGCGCTTGTCGTTGGCTGAAGTAGAGCGTTATGTGGCGCCGCATGGCCAGATCGGCCGCTATCTGTACGAGTTATTTGCTGAAAACCCGCTTTGGGCAGTGACCGGTCGCCCGACTTTTGAAGCGCACAGCTGGGTGATCTGGGATCTAATCAACATCGCCTGGCTGATTGATCCGAAGTGGGTGCCCAGTGAAATCGTGCCCACACCGATTCTGGGCGATGATTTGCGCTGGAAAGTGCGCCAAAACGCTCATCCTATGCGCGAGGCGCACGCTGTACATCGTGATGCGATTTTTAGTGATCTTTTTGCCTGTTTGAGGGCGGCTACTGAGTAAGATCCGCGCATCCAAATCGACACATTGAACGTATTCTCTTCATTCAATTCAAATTTCATCATGACCATGAATCGCCGCCAATTCTCTCGTAACACAGTTTTAGGCGCGGCTCTGTTGCCGTTTGCCTCTGTCAGCTTTGGTCAATCTGGCTGGGCCGAGATCGAGAGGAAAGCACGTGGCCAAACCGTGGTGTTCAACGCTTGGGGCGGCAGCGAGCGCATCAATGCCTACTTGGCTTGGGCGGGTGAGCAAGTCATGAAAGATTTTGGTGTGAAGCTAGAGCACGTCAAGCTCACCGATACGGTTGAAGCCGTCAAGCGTGTGCGCACTGAAAAAACTGCAGGCCGCAACACCGACGGCTCGATTGATTTAGTTTGGATCAACGGCGAAAATTTCCTCGCGATGAAGCGCGAAGCCCTACTTTTCGGCCCCTGGGCAGAGAGCTTGCCCAGCTTTCGCTTTGTGGATGTGGAAGGCAAACCCACCACGCGCATTGATTTTGCAGAACCCGTGCAGGGCCTAGAGGCGCCTTGGGGCATGGCGCAGCTCACGTTTTTTGCTGATCGCGCGAAGACGCCCAACCCTCCGCGCTCGACTGCCGCCCTTCTCGAATTTGCCAAAGCCAATTCAGGCCGAGTGACATACCCTAAGCCACCGCAGTTTCATGGCACGACGTTCCTCAAGCAAGCGCTCATGGATCTGACCCCAGCCGCAGACCGCGCCATCCTCTACAAGCCCTTTGATGCCGCTGCTTTTGCAAAAATCACAGCGCCACTGTGGAAGCACCTCGATGCCCTGCATCCGCATCTGTGGCGTAACGGCAAGCAGTTTCCCGCGAATGCAGCTGCTGTGCGCCAAATGATGGCCGATGGCGAACTCGCCCTAGCCTTGACCTTCAATCCCAACGAAGCGGCCAATGAGATCGCGGCTGGCCGTCTTCCCACCAGCGTCGCCAGCTATCAGTTTGACAGCGGCACAGTGGGTAACACACATTTTCTGGCGATTCCGTTCAACAGCAAGGTGAAAGAAGGTGCGCAGGTGGTGGCGAATTTCTTACTCTCGCCGGCAGCCCAAGCGCGCAAGGGCGATATCAAGATCTGGGGCGATCCAACAGTGCTCTCGCCCGCGAAGATGAACGCGCAAGATGCAGCGCTCTTCAGTACCAACCGAGCTCCCGGTCAAGTAGAAAAATTCGCACCGGTCATTCCCGAGCCGCACGGCAGTTGGGTCGATCCGATTGAGAAAGAGTGGCTGCGGCGCTACGGAGCTTGATGAGCCTAGCGCCCAGCCAATTCACACAGCGCCTAGCAAGCAGCTTGCTTGGCGCACCAATTGCTCTTCTTTTAATAGCATCTTGCGCATATATCTTGCCGGCTGCAGGCCAATTGAATGCATGGAATGCGCTGTGGGAAGCGCCCGGTTTGCTGCGAGCCATAGGCATGACTCTATGGACCGGTTTGGCCTCCACTGTGCTGGCTTGGTGGCTCAGTGCTTGGCTGCTTTCTCAGGCTTTTGGCAAACCTTGGTGGAACACGCTAGTACGCAGCCTGCCCCCCATGCTGGCCACGCCGCATGCGGCTTTTGCAGTGGGCTTGGTGTTTCTAATTGCGCCCAGCGGCTGGCTGCTGCGAGCGGTCTCCCCTTGGCTCACGGGCTGGCAAGCGCCACCGCAAATTGCCACTTCGCAGGACGCGTTTGGCCTCGGCTTGATCGCCATGCTCGTGTTCAAAGAAGTGCCTTTTTTGCTCTGGGCAGCGGCCACACAGCTGCAACGCGCCGATACAGGCGCGCGCTGGCAGCGTGAGGCTTGGGCCGCGCAGACGCTGGGCTACAGCCATTCAGCCGCCTTCTGGCGCGTACTCTGGCCGCAGCTCTCGCAGCGATTGCGTTGGCCGCTACTGGCTGTGTTGGCCTATGGCCTCACGGTCGTTGATGCGGCGCTGATTGCCGGCCCCGGCAGCCCGGCTACGCTTTCGGTGCGGGCATGGCAATGGCTACAAGACAGTGATGAGGCGGCGAATGCAACTGGCGCGGCAGCGGGCTGGTTGCTCACGGCTTTGGTGGCCTTGTTAGCAGCCCTGATCTGGTTGCGCGACAAATTTTTTGCCAGTGGGCGGCGCTCGCTCAATGGCCAACGAGGCAAAGATGCCTTGCAAAAAGTATGGAATGCTGGCCGCATCTCATGGGCTGCCGTGATGTTGCTTTATGCGAGCGTGCTGCTGGCCTTGGCTGTAGGCAGCATCGCGGGTGTGTGGCCGTTTCCTGCACTGCTGCCGGGTAGCCTGAGCTGGGAAGCTTGGCAGTCGGTATTGAGCAGCAGAAATAGTGTGTGGATGTCCCTCGCACTCGCTGCGGGCAGCTCTGCTGTGGCCTTGGCTTGGTCCATCGCTTGGCTCGAAGTGAGCCCCCCGAATTGGGATGCAGCGCTACGAAAGCTGCTCTATCTCCCCCTGCTCTTGCCCGGCGTGCTCTGGGTGGTTGGCATTCATCGCCTTGCGCTATTCAGTGGGCTCACTGGCACATGGCTTGGCGTGTTGCTCGCACATCTGCTGGCCGTGTTGCCCTACACACTGATTGCGCTGTCGCCCGCCTATCAAGGCTTTGATGCCCGCTATGCCCACATCAGCGCGACCCTTGGCAAAAGCCGCTGGGTGTATCTGATGCAAGTGAAATGGCCGCTATTGCGCCAAAGCCTGTGGAGCACAGCTGCTGTGGGCTTTGCGGTGAGTGTGGCGCAGTTTTTACCGACGCTGTACATCGGTGAAGGCCGCATCGTGACGGTGACCACCGAGGCTGTCACGCTCTCCTCCGGTGGCCAGCGCTCGCTAGTGGCGGCTTTTGCTTGGCTGCAATGGTTACTGCCGGCGCTGGCCTTTGGCTTGGCTGCTTACCTAGGTAAGACCGGGCGCGGGCGCACGCAATAGGTGCTGCCACTAAACTCCAAGCCATGAAAGTCGACGTCAAGCAACTCAGTGTGGGTGCGGGTAGCGCTCAAAAAGTGCTCATCCAAAGCTTGGCGCTCCATTGCCCGCCTGGTAGCATCACCACGCTAATGGGGCCAAGCGGCTGCGGCAAATCCAGTCTCTTGGCGGCGATTGCCGGACTGCCTTTGCCAGGCTTGCAGGCTGATATCAAGGTCGAGCTGGCCGGCCAGCGAGTTGATCATCTGCCCACCAGTCAGCGCCGCATCGGTCTGCTGTTTCAAGATGATTTGCTGTTTGCCCACATGAGCGTCCGTGAAAACCTGCTGTTTGCAGTGCCGCTAGGCTCGACCGCTGATCGCTCCGCGCAAGCCGATGCCGCGTTGGCCGAGTTGGGCTTTGAAGCCATGGCCGAGCGCAACCCACTTACGCTCTCTGGTGGCCAGCGCGCCCGCATCTCGTTGATGCGCACCCTGTTGGCCAAGCCGCAGGCCTTGCTTCTCGATGAACCGTTCTCCAAGCTCGATGTTGCGCTGCGCGAGCAGTTTCGCCAATTCGTGTTTGAGCATGCGCGGCGCCTGCAATTGCCAACGCTGCTCGTTACGCATGATGCGGCAGACATCGCTGACAAAGCAGCTGTGATCGACTTTCAAACCCTGATGCCTGCCCATGCTTGACCGCCACATCACACCCTTGATCCGCCCCGCCGTGGATGCCATCGCAAAGGCGTTGGCCAGCCGCGGCATGCGAGCTGATCATGTCACGCTAGCCGCGTTCGCGATCGGCATCGCGGCAATGATTTGCATCGTGTTTCAAGCCTATTTGATCGGGGCGACCCTCATTCTTTTGTCAAGGCTGTGTGATGCACTGGACGGCGCCGTGGCACGCCAAACGGACCCGACTGATGCCGGTGGTTTCCTCGATATCGCGCTGGATTTCTTGTTTTATGCGGGAATCGTGCTGGCTTTTGCGCTTGCTTCGCCGAAAGCCAACGCTTTAGCTGCTGCCGTTTTACTCACCACTTTCATCGGCACCACATCGAGCTTTTTGGCTTTCGCTGCGTTAGCCGCCAAGCGCGGCATCACCAACATGGAGTACCCAGACAAGTCGCTTTACTTCCTTGGCGGCCTGGCTGAAGCCACCGAAACGCTGATCTTCTTCCTCGCCGCCTGCATCTGGCCGCGCTGGTTTGCGCTGCTGGCCTACGCATTTGCAGCGATTTGCGCCATCACAACCTTCACGCGCATCGCCGGCGGCTACCAAACGCTCAATAAGTAAGCCTCACCAAAGAAAAATCCGACTGTTAGACTGAAGCGGTAAGAAAAGCGGTGATTTGAACGACGAAAAACAAGGTACTGCAACGCAACTTGCGGGCTGTGCCTTCCACAAAACACGAGGATTTATGAATAAAAGCAAGCTCATCCTGATAGTGGCGCTCATTACAGCCATCATCGCCTTCTTCGCCTTTGATTTAGGCCGCTTCTTCACACTGAATTTCATTAAGCAAAGCCAGGCGGGCTTTGGCGAGCTCTATGCGCAAAACCCAGTGGCCCTCATTGGTGGCTTTTTCGCCATTTATGTGGCCGTCACAGCGCTCTCGCTGCCCGGAGCGGCCATCATGACTTTAGCTGGCGGTGCGATTTTTGGCTTATTGATGGGCACGATCATCGTTTCCTTCGCCTCCACGATCGGCGCCACGCTAGCCTTTCTTGCTGCACGCTTTGCTTTGGGTGAGTCGGTACAGAAAAAATTTGGCGCACGCATGGCCGAGATCAACAAAGGCGTTGAAAAGGAAGGCGCGTTTTATTTGTTCACGCTGCGCCTCGTGCCGCTCGTGCCCTTTTTCGTCATCAACCTACTGATGGGTTTGACCAAGATGAAAACCTGGACGTTTTTCTGGGTGAGCCAGGTGGGCATGTTTTTGGGCACGATTGTTTTCGTCAATGCGGGCACGCAGCTCGCCAAGATTGATTCGCTCAAAGGCATCCTCTCGCCCGGTCTGATCGGCTCGTTTGTGTTGCTCGGCATCTTCCCAATCATTGCCAAAAAGATCATCGAAGGCATCAAAAAGCGTAAGGTGTATTCAAAGTGGAATCACGTGAAGCCTACGACCTTTGACCGCAACATGGTGGTGATTGGCGCTGGTGCGGGTGGTTTGGTGTCGGCTTACATCGCTGCCGCCGTCAAAGCCAAAGTCACTTTGATTGAAGCTCACAAAATGGGGGGTGATTGCCTTAACTTTGGTTGTGTGCCAAGCAAGGCGATCATCAAATCCGCAAAATTGGCACACCAGATGCGCCACGCGAGCAACTACGGCCTGTCCGATACCCAGCCCGCATTCAGCTTCAAAGCTGTGATGCAAAGGGTACATGCCGTGATTGCCGCCATTGAGCCGCATGATTCGGTTGAGCGCTATACCGGCCTCGGCGTGGAAGTACTGCAGGGCTACGCCAAAATTGTGAATCCGTGGACCGTAGAAATCGCGATGAATGACGGGAGCAAACAAGTGCTCACCACCCGCAGTATCGTGATTGCCACCGGTGCGCGGCCCGTGGTGCCACCGCTGCCGGGCATTGACGCCTCTGGCTATGTGACCAGCGACACACTGTGGGACACGTTCGCCGAGCTTGATGCTGTGCCGCCGCGTCTAGTGGTGCTTGGCGGTGGCCCCATTGGCTCGGAACTGGCGCAGTCGTTTGCGCGATTGGGCTCCAAAGTCACGCAAGTGGAGATGGCGCCGCGCATCTTGATTCGCGAAGACGAGGAAGTCTCCCAGTACGCGATGGACTCCATGCGCAGCGATGGTGTCGACATTTTGTGCAGCCACAAAGCATTGCGCTTTGAGGTGGACGGGGCAACGAAAGCCCTGATCGTCGAGCACGCCGGTGTTGAAATACGCATCGAGTATGACCAAATCATCTGTGCCGTCGGCCGCATAGCACGGCTCAAAGGCTTTGGCTTGGAAGACTTGGGCATTCCCACACAGCGCACCGTGGATACCAACGAATACCTCGAAACGATCTATCCAAACATCTTCGCAGCTGGCGATGTAGCAGGCCCCTATCAATTCACCCATACCGCCGCGCATCAGGCGTGGTATGCGGCTGTCAATGGCCTGTTTGGTCACTTGAAGAAATTCAAAGTGGATTACACCGTGATTCCAGCCGCCACCTTCATTGACCCAGAAGTGGCGCGCGTGGGTTTGAACGAGATCGAAGCCAAAGCAGCAGGCATCGCCTACGAAGTGAGCAAATTTGGCATCGACGATCTGGATCGCGCCATTGCCGACAGCGAAGCACATGGCTTTGTGAAAGTGCTCACCGTGCCTGGCAAAGACAAGATTCTGGGCGTCACGATTGTCGGGGTGCACGCGGGCGACTTACTCGCCGAATACGTGCTCGCGATGAAGCACGGCTTGGGCCTGAACAAAATTTTGGGAACCATTCATACCTACCCCACTCTTGCAGAGGCCAACAAGTATGTAGCGGGCGAATGGAAACGTGCACATCAGCCACATAGAGTCTTGGCATGGCTCAAGAAGTATCACGATTGGAGAAGATCATGATGACAGTACGCTCACAGCGCCGAACCATCCTTTCATTCGCACTGGTTTCGGCTTTGCTGAAGGCTAGCCCGGCCTTTTCTCAATCCATGGATCACACTTACGCCGCTTGGGAAGCACTCCTGAGGAAGCATGTGCGTTGGCTACCAGACAACAAGCAAAGCCGCGTCAATTACAAAGGCTTTGCGGCAGATCGCGCGGAGCTCAGCAAGGTGCTGGAAGGCTTCTCGGCCGTGACGCAAGTGCAATTCAATACATCTACGCGCGATCAGCAGATGGCGTTTTTGATCAATGCCTACAACGGGTTCACGGTCGAAGCGATTCTGACCAAGTATCCCGACCTTAAATCGATCAAAGATCTCGGCTTGTTTGGCCGAGGTCCTTGGAAAAACGAATCCTTCACACTGTTGGGAGCCAAGCGTCATCTGGATTGGATTGAGCATGAACAGCTGCGTCCCAAATACGCCGACCCGCGCGTGCATGTCGCTGTCAACTGCGCCAGCATCGGCTGCCCTGCCTTGTTTCACGAAGCCTTCACGGCTCCAAAAATGGAAGCCATGCTCGAAGACGGCATGCGCCGCTTTATCGGCGATCGCACACGCAATCGATTCGAAGGCGGCAAGCTGCAAGTCTCCAGCATCTTCAAATGGTTCAAAGAAGACTTCGAAAAGGGCCACAAAGGCTTCGCCAAGGTCGAAGACGTGTTTGCGAAATACGCCGACCTGCTCACAACTGATGAAACAGCGCGTAACCAGATCAGAGTCAAGGCGCTACCGGTCACCCATCTCGATTACGATTGGAACCTCAACGATATTGGCAAATAGGCATGCTCAAAACCCTCCTCTTCTGCGCTCTTGGCCTGCTGGGCGCGCATGGATGGGCCGCCGGTTTGACCGCTTTTTCCAACGCGCCAGGCAGCCAACCTCCGGCTCCTTGGCAAGTGGTGGGTTTACCCAATCGCGCCGCGAAATCCGTCACGCAGTTTGATTTGACCGATGTGGATGGTGGGCATGTGCTGCGGATCAGCGCTGATAAATCATGGGGTTCGCTGGTGCATCCGACCAAAGACGCCGTCAAGCCCGGCACGATGTTGCGTTGGCGTTGGCGCCTCGACCAGCCGCTGCCGAAGGCGGATATACGCGCCAAAGCCACGGAAGACAGCCCGCTCAAAGTGTGTGTGAGCTTTGATATGCCAGTGGACAAAATCCCCGGCGCGGAACGCACGATGTTCCGCTTTGCGCAGTTTGTGACCCGAGAAAAGCTCCCCACCGCTACGCTGTGCTACATCTGGGGGGCCAAAGAAGCGATTGGCCATGAGCAAGCCAGCCTGTTTACCGCCCGCGTCCGCTTTGTGGTCTTGGCCAACGAAAGCACGCCGCTGAAGATCTGGGCCACCAAGGAGCGCGATATTTATGCTGATTTTATAAAGGCTTTTGGGCAAGAAGCCGGGGCAGTACCTTCGTTGCTCGCGATCATTGTAGGAGCGGATGCAGACAATACCCAAGCAAGCAGCTACGGCTATGTAGGCGATCTGCAAGTGGTGATTCCAGGCTCACCTTCCTGAACATCCAATCCTGTTTCGCATGCGTATATCGCATCAGTGTCAAATTTTTGTAAGAATAGAGGTTCGCAGACGACTCACTCATTCGACTGGGTCTTCGAGAAAATACAATGTCCAAAACCTTGCTGTTGTTTAACTACGACTGGGACGCCACGGCCAGCTTGGCCTTGCAGGCCCAGGGTCATGCCTTCGATACCCGCGGCTTCGATCTTTTTAGCTTTCCAAGCAACGCGAACCTGCCCTTCTTTGGCATGGATCGCTTCGTGAATCAGCTCGCTGCACAAGCCCATCGGCGGGGCTGGCAGGCCGTCAGTTCTCAGCACGAGCAGTTTGGTGCACTGGCCGCCGCGCTCTTAGCGGAAAAAATGGGTTGGCCGGGCACGCCCGCAAAAGCCGTGGCGGCTTGCCATCACAAGCTGTATGCCCGGCAAGTGCTGGAAGCCGTCGCACCCGAATCCAATGTGAAATACACGCGCTTGCCCTGCGCCTATGGCGAAGATGTGCCGCAAGGTCTGCACTACCCGGCTTTTGTGAAGCCTGTCAAAGCCGCATTCTCTGTTCTGGCACAGGTCGTGCGCTCACGCGAGGAGCTGCAAGCCTTCACGCGATTTGGCGCCTATGAGTTATGGGTGATCAAGCATTTGGTGCGCCCGTTTGAAGAGGTCTGCGACCGGATGCTGCCCGGCGCCGGCACTGCGCACAGTCTGATGCTGGAAGAGCCAGTGCGCGGTTTGCAATACAGCTTGGATGGCGTGGTTTATTCGGGGGAAGTCAAGCCGCTGGGGGTGGTCGACAGCATCATGTATCCGGGCACGCAGGCCTTCATGCGTTTTGACTACCCTTCACGCTTACCTGCCGCTGCACAAGCGAAGGCACTGGATGTGGCCAAGCGGTTTTTGCAAGCAGTGGGCTACACCCATGGCATGTTCAACATGGAATTCTTCTACGACACAGCCACACAAACGCTCAAGGTGATTGAATTCAACCCGCGCATGGCATCGCAGTTTTCAGATTTGTACCAAAGGGTCGATGGCATCAACCTGCACGCGATAGCACTCGAATTGGCCTATGGCCGCGATCCCTGGGCTTTGCCGAAAGCCAAGAGCGCAGCAGGAGCGGCATCTAGCTTCGTCTATCGCGTGTTTGATGAACGCGCCAGCCACCTGCCCCAGCATATCCCCGCCATGCCAAGCTCGGCACAGCTTTTCCAGCTTCAAGCGCAGTTCCCAGGCCATTTGCTTTTGCAATTTCCCAAAGCTGGCCACTCGCTCGCGCGAGATTTCAAATGGCTCGGCAGCTACCGCTATGGCATCTTGCATTTAGAAGGCCGCAATGCGCATGATTTGCAAGAGCGCTGCCAGCGCGCCAGTGGTATTCTGCAATGGCGCGCCCCCTACGCATCTGAGCTCACCCAAAAGCACGCCGAGCCCTCCGCGATTCCCAATACGCTTCGCACGTCTTAAAGCATCGCACCATCATGAAACTCACTGCCCGCCACCTCTTCACAGCATCCGCCGTCAGCCTCGCCCTCAGCTTGGGAGGCTGCGCAGCGATCAACGCGCAAAACCCAGGCGGCAAGCTAACGCCTGTGAATGCCCATGTCGTGGACGGCAAAAGCAGCGTGATGCTCAAAGGGCATGACGTGGTGGCCTATTTCACACAGGGCACGCATGCGATGGGATTGCCTCAATTCACCAGCGCCTACGAAGGCATCAGCTACCAATTTGCCAGTGCCGAGCACAAGGCGCTATTTGACAAACAGCCCGCGAAGTACCAGCCGCAATACGGCGGCTACTGCGCCAATGGCGTCGTTTATGGCATCCCATGGGGCGGTGACGCAGACAGCTGGCGCATGATCGACGGCAAACTCTACATCTTCGGCGGCGCAGGCTCTCGCGTCGGCTTCTTACTCGACGTGCCCGCCAACACCATACTGGCCGACTAATACTGGGCCGAAGAAGTAGCTGGCTCCAACAGCTTCTGGCAGCGCAGCAAACGCATGATTTTGCGCGTCCCGCATTACAAATCAGGCAGCGATTTGGCGGCACTGGTTGCTGCCTCCAAAAAATAGACGCTGCGGAACGTTTAAGGCGTTTTAAGCACTTCGCCGGCATAGATGCTGCGCGGAGTGCTACTTAATTGATAGCGTCGTGTGGTCGAGCGAAAACTCTGCGCAGTATTTATGCCGGTTAACGGCTGATTTGGCTTAAAAAACTACCGCTGCATCCATCGCCGAGACAGATAGCTCAGCGCATCGACCAAAGCCACCAACGCCAGCATAGCAATCAGGATCGTCGATGTCTTGCTCATCTGAAACAAGCCCATGTGGAAGGCGAGCATTTGACCGAGGCCGCCACCGCCAACTACGCCGAGCACGGCGGCTGCGCGGATGTTGTTTTCCCAGCGGTAGAGTGTGTAGCTCATGAGCTGAGGAATGATTTGGGGGAGCGTGGCGTACCAGAAGATGCGGCCTTCGCTCACGCCGCGTGTGCGCAGCGCGAAGGCTGCGCCGGGAGGCGCGTTTTCAATGCTTTCTGCGAAGAGCCTTCCGAGCACGCCTGCGGTGTGCAAACCTAGCGCCAGTGTGCCTGCGAAAGGCCCTAGGCCCGCGGCTATGAGCAGCAAAGCGGCCCACACCAGCTCTGGAATGCTGCGCAGCGCATTCAGCAGCAAACGCGCCGCGCCTTTGAAATAGGCTTTATCGCCTTCGTGCGTTTTACTCGCTGGCAAAGCAAGCAGCAGGCCAAGAATGGCTGCGATGATCGTACCTAGCAGAGACATGGCTAGCGTTTCGAGCGATGCCACCCAGAGCTTAGCGATAAATTTTTCTGAAAAATCTGGCGTGAGCAGCTCGCCAATGAATTTGCCCATAAGCCGGGCTGATTCGAAGCTAAAGAATTCACCCCATTGGAGATTTAAAGTCCAAAAGCTGGCGACCGTGAGCACGATCAAGCCGAAGATAAACCAACATGCTTTGCAGCGCGCATCAAATAGCTTAGGCGGCAGCTTGTAAACCTCGTTGGCAGCGTCTTTAGAAAAAGAGCTCATCCCAATTCCTTGCGCAACCAACTGCTGGCGCGATCTGCCAGCCACACGAGCAACATAAACACCATGAGCAGTGCAGCTACCTCGCTGCCTTTGAACATTTTCATGGAAGTATCTAGCTGCTGCCCCAAGCCGCCTGCACCTACGAAGCCGAGCACTGCACTGGAACGAATCGCGCATTCCCAGCGATACACGGAGTAGCTGGTTAGCTCAGCCGCGTTTTGCGGCAGCAAGCCATAGAAGAAAGCTTGTAGCCGTCCTCCTCCATTGCGCATCAGCGATTGCGTGGTATGCGCTTCGCCGCTCTCTAGTATTTCGGTGTACACCTTGCCGAGCATGCCCGCATACGTGAGCGCAATGGCGAGCACGCCGGCTGTCGGGCCTAACCCGACTACGCGCACAAAAACTAGTGCCCACACCAGCTCTGGCACGCTGCGCAACAAGATCAGCAGCCAGCGAATCGCTTGCCGAAAAATACTGGGAAGAAAGGCCATCTTGCCCGACAGTGCCGAGACCGACAGTGCAGATGTGCCCAGCAGCGTGAGCGGAATAGCAAGTAGTAAGGCCAGCGCAATTCCCGCCGTGGCCACAGCCACCGTGCGCCAAGTTTCTTTAGCCACAAGCAGCAAAAATTCTTTGTCATGCGCAGGCGGGAAAAACTCACCGAGAAAATTGCCCATCACCTTGCGGCTCTCGGGATGCCAGAGCAGCCAAGGCTTGAATTCAGTCGTCACCAAGAGCGGCCAGAGCAATAGCAAACCCGCCAAGCTCCAAAACACGCGGCCTTGCCAAGCCGGGTCTCTCTGAGCGGGAGCAATCAAAACGGCGCTCATGGATTTAGCGGCAATGCATCACTGCAGGCTGGCCAGGCTGCACATTTTGTTCAGGAAACTCATTCACAGGCGCTGCACCAAAGAGCTCGTCTTCGTGCTGGGCATAGAGCGCTTTGAGTTTTTCTTGCGTCACTTGGCTTGCTGGCAAATCAAACGCCACCTCGCCATCACGCAAACCTAAAATGCGCGGGAAAGCTTCTAAAGCACGCTCGACCTGATGCAGCGTACACACCAAAGTTGCGCCGCGCGCCTTGGCCTCGCGTGTGAGCACGTCGAGGGCCTGCGTGGAACGGGTCGGGTCTAGCGCAGACAACGGCTCATCGACCAACCAGAGCTTTGCATCGGAGGCCAGCAAGCGCGCTAAGCCCACGCGCTGGCGCTCGCCGCCAGAGAGGCGATCTACGCGCTCAAATATCTTTTCATCGAGATCAAACGCTTTCAAAGCCTGATACGCTGCGGGAATATTGCTGGGGTAAAACAAAGAACGCAAGCTTGCCGTCAAGCTCATTTGCGGCAAGCGGCCCGCGAGCACGGCGGTGACAACTCTTTGGCGCGGCGGTAGCGGTGGCACTTGCGGTGCGAGGAAAAGCTGGCCACGCAATGCTTGCAAAGCGGAGCGAGGCAAAGCCCAAGGATTTTGAGCACCGATCAACAACTCGCCACTGGCGAGCTTCAAAGCACAGGCCACAGCATGGAGAAGCGTTGTCTTGCCTGCGCCCGAAGGCCCGATCACAGCAACCTGCTCACCCGCTGCGATGTGGATCGTTGCACCGCGTAGCGCGGGCACGGAATCACCTCGTGCTGACGGGTGGCGAGCGCTTAGGTTTTGGAGTTTTAATTGCAAAGCGACGGCCTAAAAAAATCAAAGTAAGCGCGGCAGCTGGCTGCCGCGCTTTCAAACAAGCTGCCTATTAGAGCAGACCAGCGCTCTTAGCGGCCGCTTCCAAACCTTTGTAGTTCTCAGGCTTGGTGGGCACATAGCGTGTCGCGCGGTTCAGCGTCAAGATTTCTTTGCCTTCAGCCGTTGCAGGATCCAAATCCAGCAACGCCTTCATCACGCGCTCGCGCATGGCAGCTGGCATATCGGCATGCACGCTCCAGTTGTAATTGAAATACGGTGGCGTGGTGTAGAACACGTTCACAGCAGCCGTATCCACTTTCTTTTCATCAACGAATTTCTTCCAAACAGTGATGTCCAACGCCGCAGCCGCGACACGACCACTCACGACGGAGGCAATCGTGG
>JANPAK010000391.1:0-2914 GCA_031429925.1 Variovorax sp. | reverse complement strand
ATTGGCGAAGTAGTCGCCAGCTTCCGGCATCAACTTCAAATTGGCTTGCTTGCCGATCAAGGCCCAGATCCAACTTCTCTCCTCCGGGGTCAGGTGCACAGACCATTTGTTGTCTAAACTGGCTGCGGCAGCTTGAACGTCGTTGGTGGCCATTTTGATCAATGCCAATGTGACCAACTCTTGACGAACGCGGCCGGGGGCGGTTGCTCGCGCACTCAAAAAGCGCGCTGGGTTGGCATGAATCTCTGCGACAACAGGCACGGATTCTGGCGCAACAATCAGAACCGCTTGGCTAGCGGCACGAGGGCGATTGCCTTCCATCGAAAGACGTGCTTCTTTCCACACGTCCAAGGCGCTGATTTGCTTCGCTTCAAAAAGAGAAGCTGCGGCTAGCGCGCAGCCGTCTTCAGCGTCGCGCATACCATACCAATTGCGCAGGATCTCTTGCGCGGCTGTCGGCCCAGAGGTAGCGCCGCGCAAGCGGTCGATGTGCAATGCATAGCAACGCACTTCCCGATCATCATGCATCCGGTATTTGGTGTATTCCGACATGAAGCCGCCCCAATCGCGCCGCTGCCCTAGCAGCTGCAGCCAATCATTGCGCAGGCGGTCTTCTTGGTAGGTGCCGGCGATGCTTTGCATCGTGGCCTGAATCTCTGAGGCGCTAGCTTCACCCAGTCGAGCCTTCATTTCCCAATAAACGCCCCATGGTTCCAGTGCATGACCGCGCACTTGAGGAAGCAGTGCCGTCAGCCGGGCTTTATCGTTGCGCTTGATCGCGTTGCTCATCTCTGCGATAGCATCATCCCCGCGCTGGGTCTGGGCTGGCGCGGAAGTGGCCAACATGGACAGGGCTAAACATGACAGAATGAACGACTTAAAAGAATGCATGCCCCAATTATGAACGCAGACAAAAAACTCGAACGGCAGCGGCTTATTGAAGAGCGCCTTAACTTGCCGGATCGGATGGAGCGCGCAGCGGACTTGCAGCGCGCTTTGCGGGCCTTCTTGGTGGGGCGAAGCGACGAAATCATTGGTGCCTATTGGCCCATTAAGGGCGAGTTTGATGCGCTTCCGGCCCTCTATCGCTGGCAGGAAGATGCGCTGCTGGGCTCCGGCCTGGACGCTGAGCCTGATGCGCTGGCAGATCCGTTCAAGCTCCAAATTTTAGAGAACAATGGGCCATCTGACCTTATAAGGCCTGCACAAAATGCTACTGAATTCGTAGCAAATCTTTTAGGTTATGGTGCTGCGAGCCTGCAGCATGCGGCGCTGCCTGCCGGCCCCTTGGCGTCCGCGCGCAAGATTGGCTTACCTGTCGTGGACAAAGTGCACAAAACGCTGCAATTTCACGCATGGTGGCCCGGTTGCCCCATGGAAGATGATGCCTATAACATCCCCAAGCCGAAAGATACCCAGGTGGTGGTGCCCACCTTGCTGCTCGTGCCTTGCTTGGGTTTTGGCCCCAAAGGCTACCGCTTGGGCTACGGTGGGGGATTCTATGATCGTACGCTAGCGGCAATATTTCCCAAGCCCTTTACCCTGGGCTTAGGCTTCGCGAACGGATACGTCAATAGTTTTACGCCTGAGCTGCACGATGTGCCGCTGGACGCGATTCTCACCGATCATGGGCAGATCTGGCCGCGTGCTTAAGAGGTGCCTGAACGCCCGCCTGCGCGATCTAGCCATCAGGGCAAGAAGGCAATAGCCTCAACTTCAACCAGCACATCTTTTGTAGGCAACAAACCCGATACTTCAACCACGGTGCTCACCACACCCGCCGGGCAAAAGAGTTGACGAACGCGGTTGTAGGCCGGGTAGTGTCGCAGATCGCGAAAGTATTGAACGAGCTTGAACACATCACTCATTTGCGCGCCATGCTGCAGAGCAATTTCTCGGATACTGCTCAGCACAAACCAGCTTTGCGCCACGATTGGCGCTTCAAAAACATCGACGCTGAGTTGGCCGGTGTCGTAGCCCAACTTGCGCAAATCGACTCGCGCATGCGCTGGCAGGTCTTCGTAGGCGGTGATCACTTTCTTCGCGGCAGGATCCACAGCGATGACGCCGCTCATGTAAAGCACATTGCCGACTCGCTTGGCGGCAAGATAACTGGCCAATGGCTGGCCTGTGTGGCCTTTGCGTGAAGCCATATCTGGTGCATCTTCCGAGCGCAGACGAATCGCTTGCGAAGCCTGCGCCAATGCCTCTTGACCAAGGTTTTCTTTGACTTTGTCCATGTTGCGACGGGCCGCCGCATTCACCACACTTTTCATTTCACACACTCTCTAGCGAACGGCGCACTTTGCCGATAAAGGCCTCGCAGTCTGCTTGGCTCACATTGTTCATATTGTGCAACTGAAGATAGGTGCTTCGGCAATTCTTTGCCATGATGGCTCGCAGGCCGCGCGTGAAGAGGCGTTTGCAAGGATCGCCCATGACTTTGAGCCACCACCAAGGCGAGCCGCCATGTGTGATGACGGTGAGCCGAGTAATGTGCTGTAGGCCCGGCACAGCGGTTTGGCCTTTTTGCCGCGGCGGCAGAAAGGCCACGCCGGGCAGCCAGACCCGCTCTAACCAGCCCTTGAGCATCGCAGGGGGCCCATAAAACCAAACCGGAAACACAAAAACGATGTGCTCACACCAGCGCAGCCCGTCCACATGCGGCTGCACCTTGACCTCAATTGCTTTTGGATTGGGCAAGTAATCCATCCGCTCCTGCAAACTCAGCACGGGCTCAAAGCCTTCGGCGTAGAGATCAATGCAGCGCAGCTCATGGCCGCGAGTTCGCAGTGCTTCTTGCGCAGCTTGATACAGCGCGGCGCTGAAGCTCTGCGGATTGGGGTGGCAAAAAACGATCAGCGTTCGCACAAGGCGCTGCTCAAGCTCACTTGCCACCCAAGCGTTGCTTTAC
>JANPAK010000390.1:0-6759 GCA_031429925.1 Variovorax sp. | reverse complement strand
AGTTCACTGAGTCAGCGATAGCGCCCGTGATGTCTTCGGTCACGGTCGCCTCCTGCGTCAAGTCACCTTCAGCAACTGATTGCAATTCGTTCATCAAGCGCAAAATAGCCGCTTGGTTGGCATCGTTGATGCGTTTCGCTTCCTGCTCTTGGCCCTCGGCCATCACACGCTGAGATTCGGCAACCGCCATACCTTTGCGGCTTTCTTCCAGTTGAACGCGGGCTAAGCCTAAGCCAGCGAGCACGGCCATCAAACCCATCAAACCCAGGACCACCAGCGGCCCCACACCCAGACCGGTTTGGGCTGACAGGGTATTTTGCAAGTCTTCAAGTTGGCGGCGAAGCGGTTCAGAGTCAGAGACGATAGCTGCTTGCGCCTCGCGTGCTGATACCAAGCCTTGAAGGTTGCCCAAAATGGCCCCGGCTTGCCCCCGTGTCTCTTCGTACTGTTTTAGCAGTGCTTCCAATCGTTCGCGCGTTTGCGGGTCCTTGGCCGCAACCAAGCGCAGTTCGGGGCTGCCATCACGTAGACCTTGTGCAATCTCTTTGAAGGAGTTCAAGTCTTTACCGAGCAAGAAGACTGCCTCTGGGCTCACGCCTTCCTGCGTCAGGAATTCGTTGGCTGATTTACCAATGCGCTGCGTCAACATCACAAGCTGGCCTGAAGCGGAAAGTTCGGCAGCCGGGGCATTTTGCTGCAGCTTGAGCGAGGACACGGTTTCTGCGATTTCCAAAAGATCAGAAGACTGACGGTTAATGGTTCGCAGCGCGCTACCGACTTGCGTCAAAATCTTTTGCTGTGCCAGCACTGTTGCGGCATTCTTTTCAGCTCGTTCGATGAGGGGCAAGGACTTGTTGACTTCTTCCAAAACTCCGGGGGCCACGGCAGCCAGACGTAGTTCGATATCGCCATCTCGCAAACCCTTCATATTCCGGCCTAGTGCGCCAGCGCTCTCGGACACCTCGGTAAAGGCTTGGGGAGAACCTATCAGCGCTTGAGACACTGACTTAGCCAGACGCTGGGACTGCATTAGCGATTGACCCGATGCGCCCACCTGCCGAGCGACGTTATCCGCCTGAGCCAGTGCAAAAAACATTACAGCCAAGAACACAACCAGCGCCACAATCAACATCACCGTGAGGACTCGGCGATGTGCGGCAGCGTCGCGGTTGCCCAGCACGGGCAAGGAAACGCCTGACCCAAACTCAGGCAATTCTGTGTTCGAGATTTCGGCGGTGCTTTTGTCTTGCGTAGGAAGCGGCAAAGCCGTTTGCTCTATCGCTAAGGCTTCCTCAGGGGTCAACCCGGCAGGAGACAGCATGGATGGCTCTGCCGACGATTGCTCACGCTTGAACAAACTGGAAATTCGTTGTACGACTGACATAGTGAGGGCCTCGAATTGGTTCTGGGCTTAAGAAAAAGTGATCATGGGCGTGGCTCGATCAGGCGGTTGATGCCGCGATCCCCAAGAATTCCGTGGAATTCGCTAATACCTGTAAGTCCAACTCAATCCAGCTTTGACCAGACTTATCTTCATATCGAGCCGACATAAATTGAGGGGAGTCTTCTGGCACCGGCTCACGAGAAACGAAATCGGCGACACCACGAAGACCGCCTAATCGATCGATCAGCACCGCGCAATTGATCTCCATGGCGCTGTTGAGCGCGATGAGCCGTGACTGATCGCGAACGCTGCCATCAAAGGCGCGCTGCACTGCGGTGCCGGCGATGAAGCTAGCCAGATCGACAATGCCATAAAGGCCGCCGCGCAGATTGGAGACCCCCATGAACCAATCATTGGTGTAGGGAACTCTCTGAACGGGAGCGACTGGGAAAATCTCGCCTGACTGCGCAAGCGGCAGCAGATAGCGCCGACCCGTCAACTCCACAGCAAGCCATCCAGGGGCAACGCCCTCAGTGCGAGCTTGTTGGAGTCGCTCTGCCAAGCGCGTCTGCAATTCCCGCAGTGCTTGTCGATTTGCCATGGATGTAGAGTCTTATCTTGTGAAAGCGTAAGGGGTTGTGTGCGTTGCAAACTCAGCCCAAGGCCTTGATTTTGGCCATCAATTCATTGGCGTCGACTGGTTTGGTGATGTAGTCACGCGCGCCTTGGCGCATGCCCCACACCCGATCAGTTTCAAGGTTCTTGCTGGTACACATAATGATTGGAACATCCGAAAATGCAGGGTCGCGTGATATCGCCCGCGTCAATTGGAAGCCATTTTGACCAGGCATGACCACATCCATCAAAATCAAGTCGGGTTTGTCTTCCGCCAATTTTTTGAATGCATCGTCCGCGTTTTCAGCACTTCGCACAGTAAAACCGTTCTTGGTGAGCAAATCAGTCAGGTACATGATTTCGGTCTTGGAATCGTCAACGATCAGGACTTTATGTATTGTCATATCGGGCCTCGCACTATCTTTCAGGTTTTTCCGAACTGCAACACGGCTTGTAGCAGTTGGTCTTTGGTAAACGGTTTGGTTAGGTATTCTTCACTTCCAACCATACGACCACGCGCTTTGTCAAAAACTCCGTCTTTGGAGGAAAGCATAATGATTGGCGTGCCGGAGAAGTTTGGGTTACGTTTAATAATGGCGCAGGTTTGATACCCATCCAAACGGGGCATCAGGATGTCACAAAAAATCAGATCAGGTCCGTAGTCATTGACTTTCGACAGCGCATCAAAGCCATCTTCAGCAAGCAAAACCTCATGCCCGCCTTGCTTGAGGAAGATTTCCGCGCTACGCCGGATGGTGTTACTGTCATCAATGACCAGCACCTTACAAGCACTCGTTGCAGTCACTCCAGTCTCCGGAACATAGTTGTTTCAATCTTCAAGTTGGGGGCCATATCCAAGCTAAGTGCTAGATTAACTTAAATTTGTACCATCTCAAAGTCTTCTTTTCGTGCGCCGCATTCTGGGCACGTCCAATTCATCGGCACATCGGCCCAACGCGTTCCGGCGGCGATACCATGATCAGGTGCACCGATCGTCTCGTCGTAGATCCAACCGCAAATGAGGCACATCCATGTTTTGGTCGAGTTGGTGTCGCTCATGCTCCGGATCGTCTTTCTTGTCAAAATTTCACAATAAAATGGGGAAGAAGGTTTCTTTTTGTTGCATTGTATCGACACTCTACGGCGCAGGCGCCTTCTGCAATTACTTGCCGACCTATGGCAAACCCGCGCTACTGAACGGTTGTTACGCCAGCTTGGCAATTTGGCGGTTTTCGCCTGAATACCCTGGAAACCCTGTATGACTTCCATCCCAGCTAATCTCTCCAGCGAGCCAGATGAAGCTGATGAGGATGACTCACCAGTTTACGTGATGAGTTTTAACGCGTCCGACGCCACTGGCGCCGGTGGCTTGTCGGCCGATGTCATTGCGATCATCTCCTCTGGGGGGCATGCCCTGCCGATTGTGACCAGCATCTTGATGCGCGACACCACCAGCATCTTTGACCTTGTAGAGTTGGACGCCGATGTCGTCGAAGAGCAAGCGAGAACGGTGCTTGAAGACATGGATGTCGACGTCTTTAAGGTCGGCTTTATGGGTTCGCCGGAGGCGCTATCGGCAGCGGCGCAGATCATGGCTGATTACGAAGATATTCCGGTCATCACGCAAGTGATGGATCTTTCGTGGTGGGAACGCGACAAAATCGAATCCTATCTTGATGCGCTTACTGAATTAGTACTACCTCAAACCAGCGTGCTTGTTGGCAACTTTGACACTTTATGGCGATGGCTATTGCCCGACTGGAGCAGTTCCAAGCGTCCTGGTCCGCGCGATATCGCAGCTGCAGCTGCCCAGCACGGCGTTCCCTATGTGGTGCTGACAAGCGCCAAGACGGCGGTTGAGTCCTTGGACACGGTGGTTGCCACGCCCGAATCTGTGTTGGCAACCATCACGCTTGATCGATTCGATGCGAATTTCATGGGCGCCGGTGATACATTCTCCGCCACGCTGGCCACTCTATTGGCCAGCGGGGACGAGTTGGTTGACGCCGTTCGAGAGGCTAGTATCTATGTCAACCGCAGCTTGATGGCGGCTTTTCAGCCAGGCATGGGCGCGGCAATACCCGATCGCATGTTTTGGGCGCAGGTTGAAGACGAGCAAGAAGCTACTGGCGAAGTCGAGCCTGACAACCCGATGGGCATACCTTCCAGTGACACCCGGCATTGATACGCAATACATTTGTACGAGCAAACTTAAATGGATCAGAACCAAAGTCTTTTTGAACGTGCACAGCTGTGCATTCCCGGTGGCGTCAATTCGCCAGTCAGAGCCTTCAGAGCAGTGGGCGGCACGCCTCGTTTTGTCAAACGCGCCCAAGGCGCGTATTTCTGGGACGCCAATGGCACGCGCTACGTCGATTACATCGGCTCCTGGGGCCCCATGATCTTGGGTCATGGTCACCCGGCGGTGGTAGAAGCCGTGCAAAAAGCCATGGTTGATGGCTTTTCCTACGGCGCTCCCACAGAGCGCGAGGTGGAACTGGCGGAGGAGATTTTGCGCTTGATGCCCAGCATGGAGATGGTTCGGCTCGTTTCGTCGGGCACCGAGGCGGGCATGAGCGCGATTCGCTTGGCGCGTGGTGCCACCGGGCGCAGCAAGATCATCAAGTTTGAAGGCTGCTACCACGGTCATGCAGATGCGCTGCTCGTCAAAGCCGGCTCGGGGCTAGCCACCTTTGGCAGCCCCACCAGCGCTGGCATTCCGCCCGAAGTGGTGCAACACACTTTGGTGCTCGAATACAACAACGTCGCCCAGCTGGAAGAAGCCTTTGCCTTGCATGGCGACGAAATCGCCTGCCTCATGATCGAAGCGATCGCGGGCAACATGAACTTCATCCGCTCTAGCCCGGAGTTTGCCCAAAAATGCCGTGAGCTTTGCACCAAGCACGGGGCACTGCTGGCTTTTGACGAAGTGATGACGGGCTTTCGCGTCGCTTTAGGCGGCGCGCAGCAGGTGCTGGGTATCAAGCCCGATATGACGGTTCTGGGCAAAGTGATTGGCGGCGGCATGCCGCTGGCCGCTTTTGGCGCGAGCCGCGAGGTGATGAGCAAACTCTCGCCGCTGGGCCCGGTGTATCAAGCCGGCACACTGAGTGGCAACCCAATTGCCACCGCTTGTGGTTTGGCCACGCTCAAGGAAATTCAAAAACCCGGCTTTTACGAAGCTCTGAGCGAGCGCACCCGCGCCCTCATGCAAGGCATTGGCGAAGCGGCCAAGGCGGCGGGCGTGCCCTACAGCGCAGACAGCGAAGGCGGTATGTTTGGCTTTTTCCTGCAGCCCCAGCTTGCGCAGAACTACCAGCAAGCCGTCAAAACCGACAACGCTGTGTTCTCCAAATTCTTCCACGGCATGCTCGATCGCGGCGTGTACTTCGCTCCCGCTTTGTACGAAGCGGGCTTCGTCAGCGCGGCACATTCGCAGGCAGATATTGATGAGACAGTGGCTGCAGCGCGGGACGTATTTGCGAGTTTGGTGTGAGATATATACTCATTTTTTAATAGCAAACTATCTATATTCCATGCCGGTTAAATGCCGATTTTGGCATGAAAACACTTGCAGAACGTTAGTCTCTAGGCAGTGCAATAAATCGCACTCATAGCGCTTTTTTTGCAGACCGCACTTTGGGCGCAAGCCGTTTGACAGCTGCTTGCAGCGCCGCTAAATCCAACGCTCCCGGTTCAAAATCTTCGCCCAGCCATTCTTTGATCTCTTCATGCTCTGGATGCGAAGGATCGTGGAAAATTTGCATTTGATCGGCAAACCCACCCGGGCCACCGCAATCTTCTGGCGGGCATCCATGCTCGGCCTTGACCAATTTTGGCAAAGGCTCACTGGTTAACACCAACGATTTGAACGTGATCACATGTTCCCAGTCATCGCCAAAATCGTACATGTACAGCAGCTTGTCTTTCGGCTTAGGAAGCGCCTCTTTCACACGCACCTTGTGGGTGCTGCGAGGTTTTTCTTCGTCAAACCCCACCTGCGTCTCAGGCGGCTCAATGCGCAGATCGGGCTGCGCGTTCCAAAAACGGGGCAGTCCTTTGCCACCTGGCATCGCAAAACCGTGCATGTGGCTGTTTTCCCAGCCCATCGCCGCTTGAATGACTTCGTGCAATTGCGCCAAGCTCATTGCCGGATCAACCAGCACCTCGCGGTAAATCGTGGGCTTGAGATCGCGCAGCTCGATGCGCAAGAGATAGGCCGTTGATTCTGGCGTGACTGGCGCGGTCGCTGTGGCTGCGATTAGAGCATCTGCACTGGCCTTCATAGAAGCTTTTTGGGTACGCGGTGCGGTGGGCATGGCTGAAGTCTTTCCAAAATTGATGGCTCAAACATGAAGGGACAATTGATTGTGTCAGAAATTGCGACGGGGGCAGCTGGGCGGATCAACCGTCTTAGCTCCTGAGCAATGCGCCAAACTCCAAAACGAAACCTTGAATGCGAATTTCACTAAACTGACCCAGCACATCCATGCCGATCAACACACCCACATCGTCCTGTGGATGGGATTCAAAATCAATCACTTTCAGGCTTGGAAAATGAGCAAAACGCACCTTGTCGTTATCCTGCATGGCCAAATCAATGAAGTGGTAATAACACTTGCGCGCACCGCCAATGCCAAATGAGTTGACTTGATCCCAAGAATCTGCCGCAATGGCAGCAAGCAGATAGGTACTCACGCAACTGATCGCAGCACCGGTATCAATCAGCGCGATGGTTTTATAAGTCTTCGGCGAATCGC
>JANPAK010000389.1:0-4588 GCA_031429925.1 Variovorax sp. | reverse complement strand
CCGCAGCATACCGACCTGCATCTTGATGATGAATGGTCAGCCGGTAGATGGCTTTATGGGGGCATTGCCTGAGAGCCAGCTCAAAGCCTTCCTCGACAAGCATTTGCCGCCAGCGGATGACGTGCCCGAGGCTTTGGACGAGGAGCCTGCAGCCGAGCCCACGGAGGAAGACCGCGTGCAATCGCTTAAAGCCGCAGTAGATACAGCGCCCGATGACGACAACGCCCGTTTTGATTACATTCAAGCGCTGCTGCTCGCTGGTGATGTGACTGCGGCGAAAGCCGCTTTCAAACCCGCTGCCGCAAAAGTCAGCGTAGTGCGCCGTTACGATAGCGTGCAGTTGATCTTAGGCGCTATTGATTCAATAGCATCTAGCGCAGATTTGGCAAAGGAAAAAGCTCAGTTTGACGCGAAAGTCGCGGTCAATAAACGTGATTTCGCCGCTCGCTATGTCTTTGCCCAAGCCCTGATCGCAGTCGGCCAATACACCGCAGCGATGGACGAGTTGCTGGAAATCCTCATGCGCGACAAGCTTTGGGACAAAGAGGGCGGCCAAGACGGCAAAGCGCGCAAGTTGTACGTCGCTGTGTTGGATCTGATGGAGCTGCCTAAGCCAAAAATGCCTGAGGGCCAGATTCCACCAGACGACCCGAAGGTGGCGAGTTACCGCAGGCGTCTGAGCTCGGTCATTCTGAGCTAAGCGTTGCAGTCGGGCGCACGAAAGCCAACTTTGTCACACATGAGCGCTGGCAGGTCGTCCGCTGGTGCTGATGACGCGTTACATTGACTCATCCAACTTTTTGAGGAGACTCTGATGATCACGTCACGCCCAATTTCCATGTTGCTGATGAGTCTGCTGGCAAGTGCCGCCCTGGGCTTGCAGGCGCAGACCCTCACGCCTGCGCCCCTGACTCCGGCGCAGGTCAAAGCACAGCAAGATTTGGCTGCAGCACAGGCGGCGGCTGAAAAAGCCAATCGCGATGCTGCTGAAGCTCAAGCAAAAGCCAAGGCAGTGCAAGATGCCGCCAATGTGCAGGCGTCAGCTGCCCAAGTCGCGCAAGCTGAGAAGGCGCGTTTGGCTCAGTTCGCGGGCTTGTGTGAGACCTGCGGGATCGTCAAAGAAGTGCGCAGCGAAAAGCGCAAAGGCAAAGGTGGGGCGCTGGGCCTCATCGGTGGTGCTGTTGCAGGCGGCATGCTGGGCAATCAAGTGGGTAAAGGTAGCGGCAACACTGTTGCGACGGTCGGGGGTGCTGTGGGCGGCGCGGTTTTGGGCAACGAAATTCAGAAAAGCATGAGTAAGAAGACCGTGTACATCACCAGCATTCAAATGAAAGATGGCAGTACGCGCAGCTACGAGTCCGACAAAGCGCCAACTTGGGCGGCGGGCAACAGCGTCAAACTTGATACGGTGGCTAATACGGTTACGAAGCTGTAATGCTTTGAGGCTGGGTGACTGACATCGCCACGCAGCGTCGCTGGTTTGGGACGGGCTGGAGCGGCTAAATTCTTGGTGGCATCTTGCGCAAACATTGTCGCATCGAGACGCAATCAGTGGCCGGAAAAATCGACTAGCGTAAATAGTGGGAGCCCTGCGGCCTTCAATCGCTCAGAGCCCTGCAGTTCGGGTAAATCCACGATGGCGGCGCCTTCCATTACCGATGCGCCTAGTTTTTCCAACAGCTTCTTGCCGGCCATCATCGTGCCACCGGTAGCGATCAGGTCGTCAATCAAGAGCACGCGTTGGCCAGGATGGACGGCGTCCGTGTGCAACTCTACTGTGGCGCTGCCGTATTCCAACTCGTAGGTTTCTTCAACCGTCGTAAATGGAAGCTTGCCTTTTTTGCGGATCGGCACGAAACCCAGACCCAACTCATAGGCGACTACAGAACCCAAAATGAAACCGCGGGCATCTAGCCCGGCGACCACATCCGGGCGCATCCCGGTGTCCATGTAGCGGTGCACGAAAGCGTCGATCAGAACGCGAAAGACGCGCGGATTTTGCAGCAGGGGTGTGATGTCGCGAAACTGCACGCCTTTCTCTGGCCAATCAGGCACGGTACGAATATGGCTGCGCAGGAAATCGGAAAGAGTTAGGGTCAAAGAGTCCATAGCCCAGTGTCACATAAATCTGCGCTCGCGGTCGCAGAATAGTTGCTTCGAAACTGGGGCAGCGGAATCGCTAAAAGACTCCCCGTCGCCGAACAATGCCGATGAACCAAGGCAAGCGCTCGATCAGCGAAGCTCGCCGTATTGCGTGCCGCTGAGCACCGGAAGCGGATCATCATCGACCATCTCGGTGTCCTCGTAGCCCGTGAGCAACAGCTTGCTCCGAGCTTTTTCTAACTTATTAGGCACTGAAGTTTGAGCCGTATCGGGCAACGGCAATTCATTCGCGGCAGCAGGTGCCGACAAAGCCCCTTGCGACGCGCCTGCAGCCAGTGCGCGGCGGAAGGCTTGCACTTCGTCGTCCCCCAGCGCGTCATGAACGGCGGGGTTTGGCGCTGGCGAGGGTGTTTGCGTTCCGGGTGGCATCGCTGCTTTGGGCGTTTGAGCAGCAAGCGCCTGCGAAGATCCAACCGGTCGTGCGTGCGACTCAGGAGCTGGAGCAAGCTTTAAATGAGCCGCAGCATTGTCAAGACCAAACAAGGGCGCTGGTCGCGAGATCGGAGCGTGCTGTGCACCTAGCAGGGGCGCTGAAGAGCCACTGGCCCCAGCGCCAACGACATTGAAGTAGCGCCAATAAACTGCTTGCACGATCAGCTCGTAGCGATGCTTGGCAGTTTGGGCAATCATCGATTCGATTTCAGCGAGCTTCTCGACTTCGCCACTGAACTCTGCGGACAGTTCAATCATCACCAAAAAACTGCGTCCCCGCTGATCCAGTGAAAGCACTTTGAATTTGAAAGCCGAAGACAGCACGCCAACACGTACCATTGCCTCGCGAACGACCTGAAAGAGAAGCTCGCGTTTGGTATTTCGCTCCGTGCGCCGTTGTTCGAGGCGCTGGCTCGAAGCCGAAGCGGCCGGCTGACTTGGGCCACTGCCAGCTTTCGCGCTCATACCTGAGCGACTTGCATTTGATGGATGAGAACTAGCCGAATGAAAAAGACCCCCACCCTTGTCCAAGGTGGGCAGCGCTTTCTTACCAGTCAACCAATCGAACCATGCCATATGTAAATTTTGCCTTGAAACTGTCGTATTGCAAGGAAATCTGTTGTTACCGGACAAATTTAGCCGACGAATACCAAATTTGCCCCAATTGACATATTCACACCTATCGTAGGCATGAAACGGCGCGGACTAGTTACCCCAGCCGCGGTCACTGCCACCGCCGCGACGATCACCGCCACCGCCGTAGCCGCCACCGCCACCGCCACGACGATCACCGCCACCGCCACCGCCACCGCCACCGCCAGTACCACCACCGCCGTAGGGGCTACGAAAGCGACCATCGCTACCGCCACCTTCGCTACCGCCACCGCCGTAGGGTCCGCGACCACCACCACCACCACCCCCGCCGCCACCGCCACCGCCATATCCGCCACGACCACCGCCGCCGCCGCCGTAACCACCGCCACCTTCACGGGGAGGGCGTGACTCAGCAGGACGCGCTTCGTTGACCACGACGGTACGGCCGCCGAGTTCTTGACCGTGCATGCCGGCGATGGCTGCTTGTGCTTGAGCGTCGTCGCCCATTTCTACAAAGCCAAAGCCTTTGGAGCGACCAGTGTCGCGCTCCATCATCACACGCGCACTCTTAACGTCGCCAAAAGCGCCAAACGCTTGTTGAAGATCTTCATCACGCACAGAATAGGGCAAATTGCCCACGTACAGTCGATTACCCATTGTCATACCTATCGTATCGATCAAAGCGCCCGCAGGCGACTCTTACATCACTAACAAAACAGCTTTCGGAGTCCTGAGCACTGCAATTTTTTCGAGCTGTACCTGCATCCGATCACCAACGCGTGCACGTGCCTTTTCAAGTTGAAAAAACATATACACGATGAACATTATGAGCCAGAATCCGTGACTGTCAAAATTTTGGGATCGTTGCTAGGCTTTCCAGTGGTTTTGGCGATGAAAACAAGCTTTGTTATTGTGTTTTTGTGACATCTGTACCACGCATCGCCTCTTTGGTTCCGAGCATCACCGAGTTACTGGTGGACTTGGGGCTGGGGCCTTGGTTGGTTGGGCGAACCGGTTTTTGCATCCATCCTGCGCAGACGGTGCAAGCCATCGCCAAGGTGGGTGGAACCAAAGACGTCAATTTGGCAAAGCTTCGGCAACTCGCACCCACACACGTGATTGTGAACGTTGACGAAAATACGCTGCCGATTGTGCAGGCGTTGGGCGAGTTCGTGCCACGCGTGATCGTTACCCACCCCAAAGCGCCGCTGGACAATCTGGCATTGATCGATCAAGTCATGCGTGAAGTTGCTGCGGATTTAATAGCGTTTGACGCAATAAATACAAGGGCAAATGAGCTAAAACGGCGCATAAGCCAAGGTCTGAAAGCCCTCAATGGGCTTGCGCCCTTGCCACAACGCGTGCTTTACCTGATCTGGCGTGATCCGTGGATGACGGT
>JANPAK010000388.1:0-2560 GCA_031429925.1 Variovorax sp. | reverse complement strand
TCAGGAGCGTTGATGATCGGCGTGAAATACCGCCCACCAATGCCACCCAATGAAGAGATGGTGAAACAGGCGCCAGACATTTCTGCGGGGCTGAGCTTGCCATCGCGCGCCTTCTTCGCCAGCTCGCCCATCTCGGTGCTGATTTGGAAGATGCCTTTCTTATCGGCATCTTTGATCACCGGCACCATCAAGCCATTGGGTGTGTCGGCAGCGAAGCCGATGTGGAAATACTGCTTGTAAATCAACGCATCGCCATCCAGAGATGAGTTGAACTCAGGGTATTTCTTGAGTGCAGCAACGCACGCTTTGATGAGAAACGCGAGCATGGTGACTTTGATGCCCGCTTTTTCATTCTCTTTATTTGTAGAGATGCGGAAGGCTTCCAGATCGGTGATGTCGGCGTCGTCATGATTGGTGACGGCGGGAATCATGATGGCATTGCGCGTCAAATTCTGGCCGCTGATCTTCTTGATGCGGCTCATCTCCTTGCGCTCAATCGGACCGAACTTGGTGAAGTCAATTTTCGGCCAAGGGATCAGGCCGAGCGCAGCGCCATCGCCTCCGCCTGCGGGCGCTTTTGCTGCAATTGCTTTCGTGGCTACTGCGCCGCTCATCACAGACTTGGTAAAGCTTTGAATATCTGGCTCTGTGATGCGGCCTTTGGGACCTGAGCCTTTGACTTCATCGAGCGGCACGCCGAGCTCGCGAGCAAATTTGCGCACCGAAGGGCTGGCATGCGGCAGTGTGCCTGTTGGGGCGACCGTGGGGTTGTGCGCGGGTGCTGATGCGATGGAAACCGCAGCAGCAGGGGCAGTATTTGCGGCAGAGGAAGCCGGTTTTTGCTCAGATGCTGCTGGGGCCGGCGCGGCCACCGAGGCTCCACCAGCGCCTTCAAGGATGGCCAGCAGATCACCAATATTGATCTTGTCGCCAACCTTGACTTTCAACTCTTTGAGCACGCCGGCATGGCTCGATGGAATTTCCATCGCGGCTTTGTCGGATTCGACCGTGACGAGCGATTGCTCGACTTTGATCACGTCACCCGGCTTAACGAAGACTTCGATGACGGCAACGTCTTTAAAGTCACCAATGTCTGGCACTTTGACTTCAATGCGAGATGCTACTAAATTAGTAGCACCTTGCGCAGTATTGACGGAGTCTAATGCCACTTTTTGCTCTGATACAGGGGCTGGAGCAGGGCTCGGAGCGGCTGCTGGCGCAGGTAAGGTCGAAGGCGCATCGCTAGCCGCTTCAAGCGAGATGACGATCGAGCCTTGCTTGACTTTGTCACCAATTTTGACTTTCAGCTCTTTGACCACACCGGCGTGGCTGGATGGAATTTCCATCGAAGCTTTGTCTGATTCGACGGTGATCAGCGACTGCTCGGCTTTGACCGTGTCGCCCGGTTTCACGAGCAGCTCGATCACGGCAACTTCGTCAAAGTCGCCAATGTCGGGCACTTGGATATCGATGAGAGACATGTTGTTCTTCTCCTCTTAAGCGTACAAGGGGTTGATTTTGTCAACCTTGATGCCGTATTTTTTAATCGCTTCCGACACCTTGCTCATTGGCAATTTGCCGTCGTCTGCCAAGGCTTTGAGGGAAGAGATCACGATGTAGTGTCGGTTCACTTCGAAATGCTCGCGCAGCTTGCTGCGGAAATCGGAGCGGCCAAAGCCGTCGGTCCCCAGCACTTTGTAGGTCCGGGTTGGTTTTCCGTCCGCCGTTGCTTTTTGCACGTAGGGGCGAATCTGCTCGGCGTAGGCTTTCATATAGTCGGTGGAGGCAATGACTGGGCCATCGGTGCTGCCCAGCTGTTGCTCCACAAATGATTTCACCGGCTTTGCTTCGGGGTTGAGCAAGTTTTGGCGATCAGTTGCTTGGCCATCACGGGTCAGCTCGTTGAAGCTTGGGCAGCTCCACACATTCGCGCCCACGCCCCAGTCTTGCTCCAGCAGCACCTGTGCGGCGATGGATTCACGCAGAATAGTTCCCGAGCCGAGCAGTTGTACACGCGGCGTCAACTTGGCTCCTTCCTTGCACAGGTACATGCCTTTGATAATCTGCTCTTCGGTACCCGCAGTCAGGCCAGGCATTGAATAATTTTCATTCAGCAAGGTCAGGTAGTAGTAAACGTTGTCTTGCTTCTCGACCATGCGTTTCAAGCCATGGTGCAGGATCACGCCGACCTCGTGCGCGAATGTGGGGTCGTAGCTGATGCAATTGGGGATGGTGCCGGCCATGATGTGGCTGTGGCCGTCTTCGTGTTGCAAGCCTTCGCCGTTAAGTGTGGTGCGCCCAGACGTACCGCCCAGCAAAAAACCGCGTGCCTGCATGTCACCCGCGGCCCAAGCCAAATCGCCCACGCGCTGAAAGCCAAACATCGAGTAGTACACGTAGAACGGAATCATGATACGGTTGTTGGTGGAATACGAGGTTGCCGCCGCAATCCAGCTGCTCATACCGCCGGCTTCATTGATGCCTTCTTGCAGGATTTGGCCCTTCTTGTCTTCCTTGTAGTACATCACCTGGTCTTTGTCGACCGGGGTGTATTGCTGGC
>JANPAK010000387.1:0-5447 GCA_031429925.1 Variovorax sp. | reverse complement strand
GTGGACAGCTCCTTCTTGGAAAGTCGCCTACAACCGGACTCCTTCTTTGGTGCCTCTGGCGGTCAGCGCGTCGACACAGCCGACTCCGCAAGCACCGGCAATGCGGGCTCGTCAATGGTGTATTCGCCCAGCCAGCTTGATGCTGCGGGGGATGTTGACCCGGTCGCTGAGGCCGATGTTTATTTGGCCTACGGACGTGATCTGCAAGCTGAGGAAATCCTGAAAGAAGCGATGCGCACGAATCCATCGCGGATTGCCGTGCATGTCAAGTTGATGGAAATCTATGCCAAGCGCCGCGACGCCAAGGCCTTCGAATCGGTCGCGAAAGAAGCCCTTGGTCTGACCAAAGGCGTGGGCGCCGAATGGGATGCAGTCAGTGCTATGGGGCGTGACCTAGACCCCGCCAATGCGATGTACGCGTCCGGCAACGCACCCACTGCTGCGGGACTGGCTGGCAGCGTGAAAACTGGGGGCACTGCCGCGGCAGCAGCGAGCGTTGCAACAGTGGCTTTCAATGCCATCAGCACCGTGCCCAACCAAGCCGCACCATCGAGCAATGCCGACTTTGATCTGGATCTGGATCTGGATTTCAGCAGCGGTGGCGATGACCTGCCGCCACCCCAAGATGTGCCAGGTTTGCTCAACAGCGCGCCCGTGCCGAGCGAGCCCACGATTTCGATTCGCGCTATGTCTACGCCTCAACCGATGGTCGACTTCGACATGAGCGATACCGCGCCGCTTGATGGCATTAAGCTGTCTGAGCCAGACATGGCAGCCCTGTCCAATGGCTTGAATTTCTCGATCGAACCTCCTGCTTTCAAGCCTGCCCCCACCGCTCCGATGTCGCTCAAGTCTGGTCCTAGTGAACCAGCGGCTTTGGAGTTTGACCTGGGTGGTCTGTCGCTTGATCTACTAGGCGCGGCCAACGCTTCCGATGCTGGCGTGAGCGGTGACCCCCTGGAAACCAAGCTGGCCTTGGCCATGGAGTTTCGCGGCATTGGCGATTCCGATGGCGCACGCTCGTTGGTACAGGAAGTGGCCGATGAGGCCTCTGGCCCGCTCAAAGCGCGCGCTTTAAAGCTCTTGGCTGACCTAGGCTGATTTTCGGCCCCGCGCACGCCGCCGTATCCGAGCTGCTGTCATGACACGTGTGGCCCTTGGCCTGAGCTATTCAGGCACAGGCTACCTCGGCTGGCAAAGTCAGACTGGCGGCAACACCTTACAAGACAAGCTCGAAGAGGCGCTGCGTCTCTTTAGCGGTCTACCAAAAGGACAGCGCGTTATCACTAACTGCACAGGTCGTACCGATGCAGGCGTACACGCGCTAATGCAGGTGGTCCACTTTGACACGCCGCTGCATCGCGACACCTTCTCGTGGATGCGCGGCGTCAACCGTTTTCTACCTGGTGATATGGCTGTGCAATGGGCTCGCATTGTGCCGGACAACTTTCACTGCCGCGCCCACGCCCTCACCCGCCGCTATGCCTATATCGTGCTGCAATCAAGCATGCGCCCGAGCATTGAGCAAAGTCGCGTGGGTTGGTCGTACCAGCCTCTTTCTCTGCCAGCGATGCAAGACGCAGCACTGCTGCTGCTGGGCGAACATGATTTCTCTTCGTTTCGTGCATCCCAATGCCAAGCACTTTCACCCGTTAAAACTGTGCTTCGCGCAAACGTGAGCCAGCGAGGCGCCTATTTCCGTTTCGATTTTGAAGCCAGCGCCTTTCTGCATCACATGATCCGCAACATCATGGGCTGCCTCGTCGCGATTGGCCGTGGCGATCAAGCACCCTCTTGGCTACGCGAGGTGATAGATGCGAAAAGCCGAGAAGCCGCAGCGCCCACCTTTTCGCCGGACGGTTTGTATTTCCTTGGACCGACTTACGCGTCAGATTGGGTCTTGCCAGAGCGCACAGCCGCCTTTGATTGGCTGCCGTTATAGCGTCGATTTGCTATATATTTAATAGCGTATTACGCATATTGAATGAGGGTTAGAACCCAATAGCTCGCAAAACTAGGTCTTAAGCTTGGTCGCCTGATACGAGCCCGAGCCCACCAGCGCCGCGACCGTCCAAAACAGCACCGAGGTGCCCACCGCGGCGCCCACGGCGCCCAAAATCAAGGGCATCGCTACGCTGGATGCATTGATCGTCATCATCCGCAAACCCAGTGCTTCGCCGTGACGCTCCTCTGGCGTGATCTGATGCAGGGTGCTCATAATCATCGGCTGCACGCAGCCCAAGGTGAAGCCCAAAAACACCGACACCACGCCCATGGAGAGCGCCGTAGGCATCAGTGGATACACCACAAACAGCATCGCCGTCATGAGCATCGCCGCGGTGATCACCGCCCATTCCCGCAAGCTGTGCGCCAACACTGGAAGAAGCACGCGCACCGCAGCAGCAGCCACCGCAAATGCGCCAAAGATCGTGCCGATCACGGAAGCCGAGTAGCCGCGCTCGTGCCCTATCACAGGCACCAGGAAAGCATGCGCATCCCAGCAGGTGCTCATGAACCAATTCACCAATAGTAGGCGCCGAAAATCTGGATCACGCAGCAAATCCCAAGCGCGCGGCGGCACGGCGTTTTGGTCAGCACCCAGCGTAATTGCCTTCATCGGCACTTCCTGCGCCTTGCGCACCAATACCCAAGCCAGCACCGGCAGCAAAGCGCAAAAAGCAAACGCCGCACGATAACCTGCCAAGTCAATCAGCACGCCGGCCAAAAAAGGGCCGACAAAGTTCGCTGCTGCTGGGCCGATGGAGAGCCATGAAAACGCCTGTTTGAGCTCCAGCGAGCCATGCGCGGAGCGCCCCACATGCCGCTGCAGCGCAATCACGGCCGAGCTGGTCGCGCCACCCATCAGCAGCGCGGCCACCCCCAGCGACAGGAAATGCGGAAACGCCACCGGCACCAATGCCCCGGCCACGGCAATCGCCACACACAGGCTAAAAGGTTTGCGCAGCCCATGCCGATCGGCATAGCGCCCGGCTGGCAACGCCACAAACAGCGTTGACAAGGCAAACAAGCCAACCAGCAAGCCCGCCACAGCCGGGCTTTGATCATTGCTCAGCAGCCACAGCGGCCCCGCCAAACGCAGCCCCGCCATCGCCGCGTGCAAGCAAATCTGACCTGCGATCAAGCGAATCAAGGCCGGCGAGAGCGAATCAAACAGACTCATGAGATCACCGCATCAGCCTTCATCATCGGCCTTATCCAAGGGCAGCAGATTCTGCGCCTGCGCTTCGGGCAAAGCCTCTACCTTCTTGAGAGCACGGTTCACAGTATTGGTGCGGGTTTGCGCCTGATTCAGCGTGTTAACCACGGTCTCCGCCTGCGATTTCACCTTAGCCACAAACTCGCCAAACTTGCCAAACTCTGTTTTAACCGCGCCCAGCACCTGCCAGACCTCGGAGCTACGCTTCTCCAGCGCTAGCGTGCGAAAGCCCATCTGCAGAGCGTTGAGCATGGCCAGCAGCGTGGTCGGGCCTGTGAGCGTGACACGGTGGTCGCGTTGCAGCGTGTCCATCAAGCCGGGTCGGCGCAGGACCTCGGCATACAAGCCCTCAGAAGGTAAAAACAGAATCGCGAAATCTGTGGTGTGCGGCGGCGACACGTATTTTTCCGCAATGCTTTTCGCTTCTTTGCGAATTTGCATCTCCAATGCTTTCGCTGCGATTTCTACCGCCAAAGGATCGGCCCGCTCCTGCGCATCAAGCAATCGCTCGTAATCTTCGGTCGGGAATTTCGAATCAATCGGCAGCCACACCGGCGTGCCATCTTCACTTCGGCCAGGCAAGCGAATCGCGTAGTCCACCACATTCTTGCTGCCTGGCACGGTGGCGATTTGCGCCGCGTATTGCTCGGCCACAAACACCTGCTCCAGCAGCGCGCCCAGTTGCGCTTCGCCAAAATTGCCGCGCTGCTTCACGTTACTGAGCAAATGCTTCAAATCGCCCACGCCCTGCGCCAGCGTCTGCATCTCGCCCAAGCCTTTGTGCACTTGTTCCAAGCGGTCGGCCACCTGCTTGAAGCTCTCGCCCAGCCGCGCCTCTAGCGTCGTTTGTAGCTTTTCATCCACCGTGCGGCGCATTTCATCGAGCTTGGCTTCGTTTTTCACAGACAGTTGCTCTAGCTGCTGATTCAAGGCCTGCCGCACCTGCGTCAGCTGCGCATCCAAAGTCTCGCGCACCTCAGTGAGCCGGCGCGCATTGCCCTCCGAGATACTCTGCAACTGCGTCGTCAAATTCCCCTGAAAACCAGTGAGCGACTGCTGTACATTGCCCTGCAAGCCTGCCAGCGTCTGCCCCATCTCCAATCGCCCAGACTGCGCACTGCTGGTAATCTCTTGGCGAAGCTCGCGCTCCAGCCGCTCATTGGCCAAGAGTAGTTGCGCCATCTGCGCCACCAGCGCCGCTTGCTGCGCCAATTGCTCTTCTTTTGATAGCATACTGCGCAGTAATCTTGCCGGCGAACCCAAGAAAAACCACAAAATAAGGCTAATCAAGAGGACCAGGTTCAGCACAACCAAGATCAACACAACTTCAGAATTCATAGACAGAGTCTAACGCTGCTTAGCCGCATCTATATATGCCCCTTTGCTGGCCATGTTGGAATCAAACCCGCGTCGGCCTCAATATCGCAAACCACGCTTGGGACAACGCTTGCAGGCCACTGCGCTGCGCTCTTTACGGCTATCATGCTTTCTCTTATCTCTCGGTCTCCCCGCCTTTGGAGAAACAGTGAACCCCCTCGCCTCCCTTGGTCTGGACAACACGGCATCTCCGCTGTTTGCGCTTTGCGTTGCCTTGGGCATCGGCTTGCTGGTTGGCGCTGAGCGGGAGCGCCGCAAGAGCAGCGGCCCCACGCGCGCGGCAGCCGGCATAAGAACATTCGCCGTTACCTGCATCATGGGGGCGGTTGCGATGCTTGTTGGTGGCGTCATGCTGCTCGCCCTCGTCGTAACGATCACGGCAGTTTGCGTCATGCTCGCCTACCAAACGACCCACAAGGAAGACCCCGGTCTTACCACCGAGCTGGCTCTTGTGCTGACTGCGCTGCTCGGCGGGATGGCGGCTAAGGACGCGTTGACTGCCGCTGGCGTGGGTGTCTTGCTCGCTGTCCTACTGGCTGCGCGCACATCGATTCACCATTTTTTAAAAAACTTGCTCACTGAGCAGGATCTGCGCGATGCGTTGATTTTCTCAGCAGTGGCACTGATCGCCCTCCCCCTTGCGCCCAATCAGTTCATGGGGCCATTTGATGCTCTCAATCCACACCAACTCGTACTGCTTGTGATTGCTGCGATGCTGATCAGCGCTGTCGGCTACGTCAGCACCCGCTGGCTCGGCCCACGGTTTGGACTCCCGCTTGCAGGATTTGCCTCGGGTTTCGTCTCCGGCACCGCGACAATTCACGCCATGGGCCAGCGCGCAAAGAATGAAGTA
>JANPAK010000386.1:0-7879 GCA_031429925.1 Variovorax sp. | reverse complement strand
TCCAATGAAATTGGCTTGGGCGTCATTCCCATGGGACGCGAGGTGAGGGCGTTTGTGGATGAGCTGGGCAGGCTCAATCAGGCGCTGGCGCTACAGTGTGAACGAGTGACTTTCATGGCGGCGGGTTGCGCGCTGGCACTCAAGGAGCCGATATGACGTGCCGTTGGCTGCTTTGCATGTCATTACTGCTCAGTTGCACGGCCGCTTGGAGTGCAGGCATTTCTGTGACCGATGATCGCGGCAGGCCGCAACAGTTTGAGAAATCGCCGCAGCGTATCGTCAGCGTGTTGCCGTCGCTGACCGAGAGCGTCTGCGCTTTGGGCGCGTGCGAGCGGCTGGTGGGAGTAGATCGTTACTCCAATTGGCCGTCGAGTGTGAAAAAACTCACGCAAGTGGGCGGCGGCCTAGATTTGAATATCGAAGCGATTGTGCGTTTGAAGCCCGATGTGGTCCTTGCGGCTACATCATCTCGGGCGGGTGAACGGCTAGAGGCTTTGGGCATCAAAGTGCTGATGTTCGAGCCGAGCAGCCATGAACAGGTGCGCAGCAGTTTGATCGCGCTGGACGCGCTGCTTGGCACGCAACAATCTTCGGCGCTTTGGCAACGCATCGAGCAAGACTTTGCTGCTGCCGCCCAACTGATCCCGCCTCATTTGCGTGGTGCGAAGCTGTATTTTGAAGTGGATCGCACGCCGTACGCCGCTGGCGAGGCCTCCTTCATTGGGCAAACCATTGGGCGTATTGGTCTGCGCAATATCGTGGGCAAGTCGCTCGGCGCATTTCCCAAGATCAACCCAGAATTTGTCGTTCAGCAGCAGCCCGATGTGATTGTGCTGAGCGAGCGCCATGCGTCTGAGCTTGTCCAGCGCCCCGGTTGGAAGCAACTTAAAGCCTTGCAGAACAAAGCGGTGTGCGAGCTCACGCCCGCTGAAGGCGATTTGGTGGTGCGCAGTGGGCCGCGTTTAGCGCAGGGCGCGAAGGTATTGGCGCAATGCATAGCGAGGGTGATGAAGCCATGATGCGGCCTGCCGTCCTGGGATGCTGGCTGATTTTGGCTGCGTTGTTGCTGGCGTTGCTGGGCTTGCAGGTGGGCAGCGATGGTTTTGAAATGTTGAATTGCAAAGGGCTGATGCACTGCGCGAGTTTTGGTCTACAAAGTGCTGAGTCAGCGATGTGGCAAGTCATGATCGATATCCGATTGCCGCGCGGCGTTGGCGCCTGGGGTGCCGGTGCCCTGCTTGGCTTGGCCGGAGCGCTCGCACAAGGCTTGTTTCGCAATCCGCTCGCCGATCCGTTTTTGCTGGGCAGTGCATCCGGCGCAACGCTGGGCGTGGTGATCTTGTTGGCGGCTTTAGGTGTGTCGCCGATGGCACTGTCTTCGTTGCAAGCCCTAGGGTTGACGGGTGCGGCATTTGTCGGCGCGATGGTTGCCGTGAGCCTGACTTTGCTGCTGGCCCAAGGTGTGGGCAGCCCGCTGCGGCTGTTGCTCGCGGGTGTGGTGGTGGGCGTGGTGCTTGGGGCTTTGAGTTCGCTGCTGATCACCCTCGCACCAGAGGTGATGCTGGCGGTCCAAGGCTTCATGCTGGGCAGCACCAGTTTTCTCGGTTGGAGCGCCGTGGCGGTCATCTCGGCGGCGTTGGCGGTTTGCTTGCCGATCGCTTGGCTTGCCGCGCGGGCATTGGATGGTTTGCAACTGGGTGAAGCGGTAGCGCACAGCCTTGGCTTGCCACTGGCAAAGATTCGATGGGTATTGGTGGCGGTGATGTCTTTGGCCACCGGTGCTGCCGTGGCGCAAACCGGTTTGATTGCATTTGTGGGCTTGGCCGCGCCGCATCTTGTACGCGGCATGTGTCGGGCGCAGCACCGTGGGCTGATTGTTTTGAGTGCCTTGTGTGGCGGCGCGTTGCTTCAAGCTTCCGATCTGCTGGCGCGGGGGCTGACTGCACCGCGCGAGCTGCCAGTAGGCGTACTCACCGCCGTGCTCGGCGGCGCCTACCTGCTTTGGCTGATGCGCAAGGGCGCACAGCGTGAACGGCTCAGTCACAAGGAGACGCTATGAAAGAGATAGCACTCTGCGCAGAAAGCATAAAGGTCAGTCTCGGAAAACACCTAATTTTTAATGGATTGCAGTTGAGTCTGCCTGCGGTGCGCTGGATCAGCATCGTTGGGCCCAATGGTGCAGGCAAGTCCACATTGCTCAAGGTGCTGGCGGGCTTGATACCCTTTGAAGGGGTTGTGTCTTTGTATGGCGCAAACCTGCGCAGCTTGCCGCCGCGTGAGCGCGCTCAGCAATTGGCTTGGTTGGCGCAAGACGAAACCGGCGGACTCGATAGGCTTGTGCAAGATGTGGTGATGCTCGGACGTCTGCCGCAACAGGGCTTGCTGGGTGGCATCACTGCGCAAGATACCCGCGCTTGCGAGGAAGCCATGCAGCAAACGCAGACACTCGAGTTTGCCTATCGCCTGCTCGGCGAGCTCTCAGCCGGCCAACAGCAGCGCGTGCGCTTGGCGCGTGCTCTAGCTACGCAAGCCAAGGTGCTCTTGCTGGATGAACCCTTGGCCAACCTCGATCCGCCGCACCAAATTGATTGGTTGCATGCGATCCGTGCACAAGTACAAAACGGCGTGACAGTGGTGAGCGTGCTGCATGAACTGCCGATGGCTCTGCTGGCCGACGAGATGGTGATTCTGGCTGGTGGCGCGATCGCTCACCAAGGCGCTTGCCAAGATGTTGCGACGCATTGCGCCCTCGAGAGTGTGTTTGGCCACCGAGTGCGTGTGGTAGCCGTGCAGGGTGCTTGGGCGGTGCTGCCCGATCTCACTTAGAGCGGGGCGAATCAGTCGATCTTCGCGCCCGAATACTTCACAGCTTCATCCCACTTGCGTGCCTCGGCAGCCTCGTAGGCTGTTAGTTCGGTAGCGTTCATGAACTTCGCTTGCGCGCCCGCAGCCGCGAAGCGCTGGATCACGTCAGGTTGCGCGAGAACTTTAGCCACAGATTCTTGCAAGCGCGCGACGATGCCGCTAGGCAGGCCCTTGGGCGCATAGAGCGCCACCCAACCCGGTGTATCGAAGTCTTTCAAAACTGCGTTGCCTGGACTGCCTGCGCTTTCTGAGATCGTGGGTACGCCGGGCAGGGCTTCGAGCCGCTGCAAGCCAGCGATGCCGAGCGCCTTGACCTTGCCGGCGCGGATCTGTGGGCCACTGGCCGCTACCGAATCAAACATCACTGGAATCTGGCCACCCATCACGTCCTGCAGCGCAGGCGCCGAGCCGCGATAAGGGATATGGGTGATGAACGTGCCGGTGCGGCTTTTGAGCAGCTCCATGGCGAGATGGTTGGTCACGCCATTGCCACCGGAGGCGTAATTGAGTTGACCGGGCCGTTGCTTGGCGTAATTGACAAATTCAGCGACGGTGTTGAACGGCGCGGCAGGATGCGCGACCAGCACGATGCCGACGCTGGCGACGTGGGCAATTGGCGTGAAATCAGCGCTGCCGTAGGGCCGCTTGCTTTGCAGCAGGGGCGCAATCACCTGAGTGGATGTGCTGCCCACCAATAGGGTGTAGCCATCGGCGGGCGTTTGCAGCATGGCTGTACTGGCCAAAACGCCGCCGGCACCGGGCTTGTTGTCAATCACGAAGCTGCCGCCGAGCTGCGCTTGAAGGCCCTGCGCGAGTGCGCGTGCAAACACATCGGTGCCGCCACCGGCCGGAAAGCCAACGACGATCTTGACCGGTTTTGCGGGGTAGTCTGAAGCGATTTGCGCTGCCGCTGGCAGAGCGATAGACGCTATCAATACAGGAGCGCTCTGCGCAATCAATGCGACGGGAATCAGCCCTTTTTGCATAAAATGACGGCGCGTGGATGCGTTTGTGATCATGGTGTTTCCAAAGGATGTAGAAATGCGATCAAGCGGATAGGGTTTTGGGTTTGAAAGCACAGTATGCCGCCACACCACACTTAAAGCAAAGCGGTTTGCGTGCCATGCACACATAGCGGCCATGCAAGATCAACCAATGGTGTGAATCCACGGCGTATTCGGCAGGCACGCGCTTCAACAGCTGCATTTCTACTTGGAATGGATTCTTGCCCGGCGCAAGCCCTGTGCGATTGCTCACGCGAAAGATATGCGTATCGACGGCCATCGTCGGCTGCCCAAAAGCCACATTGAGCACCACGTTGGCTGTCTTGCGCCCCACACCCGGCAAAGCCTCTAGCGCTTCGCGGGTGCGCGGCACGATACCACCATGCTGCTCAACCAAGATGCGGCATGTCTCCATCAAATGCCTGGCCTTGCTGCGATACAGGCCAATCGTCTTGACATAGCTTTCGAGCTCTTTAGGCCCCAGATCAAGAATCGCTTGCGGCGTGTTCGCGACCGGGAAAAGCTTGCGCGTGGCTTTGTTCACGCCCACGTCGGTGGCTTGCGCCGAGAGCAACACCGCAGCCAACAGCTCAAACACGCTCGTGTACTCCAGCTCGGTATTGGGCTGAGGGTTGGCCGCTTTCAGCGTAGTGAAGAAAGGAATGATGTCAATTTTTTTCATAAGCACTTGTCGTTAGCTCCGCATCATAGTAGTTACCCGAAGATTGGCAAGGCTACACTGGGTCACCAACGCTCTTTTCATCAACCTTGGAGATTCAATCATGTCTATCAAGCATCTCATTGCAGCGATCGCTGCGGCTGTACTGGCCACCGGCGCCGTGCAGGCGCAGCAGTTTTTCCGCATCGGCACCGGCGGCACCGCCGGCACGTATTTTCCTGTGGGGGGCATGATTGCCAACGCGGTGTCGCAGCCCGGCAAGATTATTGTCACAGCCCAGGCGAGCAACGGCTCGCTGGCAAATGTGAACGGCATTGCCGGCGGCGCCATGGAGTCGGGTTTCAGCCAGGCCGATGTGGCTGCCTGGGCTTTCAACGGCACCGGGCCTTACACCGGCCGCCCAAAAGTGGATGAGCTCCGCATGATCGCCAATTTGTATCCCGAGAGCATCCATCTCGTGGTCAAGAAAGGCTCGGGCATCAAGACCGTGGCAGATCTCAAGGGCAAGCGCGTGGCACTTGATGAGCCCGGCTCAGGCACGCTGCTCAACGCTCGCATGGTGCTGGCCGCATACGGCGTGCAAGAAACCGATATCAAGCCAGAGTACATCAAGCCAAACCAAGCTGGTGACAAGCTTAAAGATGGCGCACTCGATGCCTTCTTCTTTGTGGGCGGATGGCCAGCGGGCGCGATTGCCGAACTGGCTTCCAGCGGCGCGGGCATTGAGCTGGTATCGCTCGGTGGCCCGCAGGCAGAGGGCTTGCGCATGGCCAACACCTATTTCGCTGTCGACACGATTGCCGCCAACACCTACAAAGATGTGCCAGCCGTGCAAACGCTGGCCGTGGGCGCACAGTGGGTGACCAGCGCGAAGGCTGATAACGAGACCGTGTACCAAATCACTAAATCGCTGTTTAGCGACGCCACCCAAAGAGCCTTGGGTGCTGGGCATGCCAAAGGCAAGCTGATTACCAAGGAAAACGCTGTGAAGGGCGTAGGCATTCCGTTTCACCCAGGTGCAGAGCGCTACTACAAAGAAGTGGGCCTGCTGAAGTAAAGAGCCCTCGAGCATGACATCGGCCACCACCGCACTGCCAGACGACAAGACGCTGCAACAGCTGGAGGAAAAGTTTGATCCCGAGATGCGGTTTCGCCCCTCGGCATCTCCAGCCACACGGATCATCAAATGGCTGCTGATAACGCTGTCGTGCTTTCATTTCTACACGGCAGGTTTCGGCCTGCTTCAAGAAGTCACCCATCGTGGCGTGCATTTGGCCTTTGTATTGGGGCTGATTTTCTTGGTGTTCGCGGGTAGCAAAAAGGCGCAAAACGCACTGCCTGTGAGCAGTTGGCTTTCTCCGGGCGGTGTGCCGCTATTGGACTGGCTGCTGGGCATTGCCTGTGCTGCCAGCGTGCTTTACATCCCGATGGTGTTTGCGGATTTGGCCTTTCGTGTGGGCAACCCGAACATGGCGGACGTCGCGTTTGGTACGATTCTGATACTCTGTTTGTTAGAGGCGACGCGGCGTAGCATGGGCTGGCCGCTGCCGATCATTGCGATTGGTTTTTCAATTTATGCCCTCCTAGGGCCCTACTTTCCGGGCTTGCTGCGCCATGCTGGCGCGAGTTGGTCGCAACTGGTCAATCACCAATACCTCACGAGCCAAGGGATCTATGGCGTTGCGGTTGGCGTGGTGGCCACCTATGTTTTCCATTTCGTGCTGTTTGGGGTGATGGCGACCCGCGTGGGCCTCGGTCAGTTGTTTTTGGATGTGGCTTCGAGCGTGGCCGGGCGCTACGCTGGCGGACCGGCGAAGGTGAGCGTGTTTGGTTCGGCCATGTTTGGCATGCTCAGCGGCTCCTCCGTGGCCAATGCGGTCACTGTGGGCTCACTCACCATTCCCGCCATGATCCGCGTGGGGTACAAGCGCGAATTTGCAGGCGCGGTTGAGGCGGCTGCATCCACCGGCGGACAGATCACGCCGCCGGTGCTGGGCGCCGCTGCCTTCTTGATGGTGGAGTTTCTCAATGTGCCCTACCAAACGATCATTGCCGCGGCTGTGATACCCGCATTCATGCATTTCTTCGGTGTGTTTATGCAGGTGCATTTTGAGGCCAAGCGCTACGGCCTGCGCGGCCTCACAGAAGAAGAAATGCCCAAGCTCAAGCAATCCCTGCGCGAGCGCTGGCCGACGCTGATTCCGCTCGTGCTTCTGGTGAGCATTTTGGTGAGTGGCCGCACGCCGTATTTGGCTGCGTTCGTGGGCATTACGTCTTGCGCCATCGTGGGCCTGTCCACGCTGGTGTCTGGCAACAAGTTGTCGAACTGGGTGATGCTGATTGCTCTGCATGTGATTTTGGTGCTGATGGCGTTTGTGGATTGGGGCGGCAACAGCGAAATCATTCGGATAAGTTTCTTTGCACTGGGCTGCGCCTTGTTGGCCGGTGGGTATTTCTTGGCGCAAGTGCGTGGGCGAATGGCTTATGGCGTGCTGCTAGAAGCGTTGGAGACTGGCGCGAAATACGCGCTGGCAGTCGGTGCTGCGGCAGCCACTGTGGGCTTGGTGATTGGTGTGGTGACGCTCACTGGCGTGGGCTTCAAAGTGAGCTACATCATCACGACCGCCGCGCAAGCGATTGCACAGGGCTTGGGCAGCTTCATCCCCGAGTGGATAGCCTCGACGCAAGGCATGACGCTTTTCGCCGCGCTGCTGATGACAGGGATCGTTTGCATCTTGATGGGCTGCGGCATTCCCACCACCGCGAACTACATCATCATGGTCACCGTGGCTGCACCGACATTGGTGCAGCTGGGCGTAGAGCCGCTGGTGGCGCACTTCTTTGTGTTTTATTACGGCGTGCTCGCTGATATCACGCCGCCGGTGGCGCTGGCGGCCTATGCGGCGGCGGGTATGTCGGGTGGTGATCCGTTCAAGACTGGCAACACAGCCTTCCGTCTCGGTCTGGCCAAGGTGTTGGTGCCTTTTGTTTTCGTCTTTTCGCCGAGTTTGCTGCTGGTTGCAAAAGGCTTCAACTGGCAAGATTTCTGGATCACATTCACGGGCTGCATATTGGGCATCACGGCATTGGCCGCCGCCTTGAGCAAATTCTTTTTGACCGAGCTCAAAGGCTGGGAGCGCGCGGTTTGCGTTGCCGCCGCTTTGCTGCTGATCTTCCCTGGTTGGGTGTCTTTCCTGATGGGCGTTGTGCTGCTGCTGCCCGTGTTGTTCAGCCAGATCGTCGCACACAGATCAGGTGGCAGGGCGGTGCTCTCGGGTTGAGCTGAAAGCCTATAGGCTTTGTATCGCGCAGCTGATGCCCGCTTGCATTT
>JANPAK010000385.1:0-3052 GCA_031429925.1 Variovorax sp. | reverse complement strand
GCCAGTGCGCGTGTCGATCTCCACTTCCGTGACCGCGGCGCCGTAGCAGAAGTAATAGAAGGCATGGCCCATCGAGGTGTCGAGGTCGTAGCCGATCTCAGGGGTCATGTAAAAACCTGCGACTGACAGACCGACGCGATCGAGCCAGGCTTTCTTGATCAGCGCAGACCATTCCACGCTATTTTTAGCGTCAAATTGGCCATTCGCCGTCATGGAACCTGCGCGGCCAGCTATGAATTTGATAGTAGACACATCGCAACCCAGCATGCGTGCAGCCACGGGCGCGAGGCGCGCACGCATCTGCTCGCAAGCATTCATGATGGCTGCGCCATTGATGTCTGCACCGCTGGAGGCTGATGTGGCTGATGCGTTGGGTACTTTCTGCGTATCGGTGGCGGTCACTCGCACAAAGCTGGCAGGAATGCCCAAGCCATCCGCGCAGACTTGCTGCATCTTGGTATTGAGGCCCTGCCCCATCTCTGTGCCGCCATGGTTCACGCTCACGGAGCCATCCATGTAAATATTGAGCAGCGCGCCACCTTGATTGAGCATGGTGGCGGTGAAGCTGATGCCGAACTTGAGTGGCACGAGTGCCACACCGCGTTTACGAGTTTTATTCTGCGCGTTGAATACCGTGACTTCGGCGCGGCGCTCGCGGTATTTGGATTCCGCTTCCACTTGGTTGATGACGCGATCGCCCACCCAGTCTTTGATCTGCTGGCCGTATTGCGTCGTCATGGTTTCCGCGTTGCCAGACACAGCAGGATCTTGGTACAGATTGATTTTGCGCACATCCAAAGCATCTTTGCCGGTTGCTTGCGCGATTTCTTCAATGACCGTCTCAATGCCAAACATGCCTTGCGGGCCGCCGAAACCACGGAAGGCCGTGGCACTCTGGGTATGCGTTTTGCAGCGGTGGCTGAGGATGTGGAGGTTGGGCAGGTAGTAGCAGTTGTCGATGTGCAGTACTGCGCGATTGTTTACCGGGCCGGAGTAGTCGGTGGAGTAGCCGCAGCGCGATGCAATCATGAAATCCACACCGAGGATGCGCCCCTCGTCGTCAAAGCCCACGGTGTAATCCAAGCGGAAATCGTGGCGCTTGCCGGTGATCATCATGTCGTCATCGCGATTGACGCGCAGCTTCACGGGCTTTTGCAATTTGAAAGCAGCGAGGGCGGCAGACTGCGAAAAGATCGAGGCGTTGCCCTCTTTGCCGCCAAAGCCACCGCCCATGCGGCGGCAAATCACTTCCACGTCTTTGGTCGTGAGATTCAGCGCCGCAGCGGCTTCGCGCTGATTGCCGTCAGGGTGTTGGGTGGAGACGTAGAGTGTGAGCTGCTTGTCTTCGCGCGGCACGGCGTAAGTAATTTGGCCTTCGAGGTAAAACTGCTCCTGTTGGCCGCAATAGGTGGAGCCAGAGAGTTTGTGGGGAGCCGCAGCAATTGCCTCTGCCGGCTTGCCGCGAGTGATGCCTTTGGCAGGCATGATGAAGCTTTGCTGCTCGAGCGCTTCTTCAATCGTGAGAATTGCGGGCAGCTCTTTGACAAGCACCTTGGCATTTTTTGCGACTTCGCGGGCGTAGAGCATGTCGGTGGCCACGATCACGGCCACGGCCTGCCCTAAAAACTCCACCTTGCCTGCCGCGAGAAACGGATCATCATGAATGATCGGGCCGCAATTGTTTTCACCGGGAATGTCTTGAGCGGTGTAAACAGCCACCACACCGTGTTCGGCCAAAATCGCCGCACGGTTAATGCCTTCGCCGATCAATTCGCCATGCGCGACGGGCGACAAAACCAGCGCTGCATACAAGGTGCCGCGCAACTCAGGGATATCGTCGGTGTAAACCGCTTCGCCCGTCACGTGCAAATGCGCAGATTCGTGAACGAGGTTGCTGCCTTGCTCTGCCAAATTGACGGGCAAGAGCTCTTTAAGCGTCGTAGGAGCGTTCATTTAGGCAGCCTCTTTCATTGCGGGCGTGGCAGATTCCACGAATTCGAGCACGAGACTGCGAGCGACGAGCGAGCGATACGCCCACGTGGCACGCAGGCCATCGCGGGCGGGGAAGCTCGCTGTGATGGCGGCATCAATCTCGCTGGCTTTCACATCGAACGGTGATTTGCCTTCGAGCACGGCTTCAATCTTGGGTGCGCGGCAGGGCGCAGGTGCCATGCCGTTGTAGGCGAGTCTGACGTTTTTGAGTTTGCCGTTGACGAGTTCAAAACTCATCGCCGCGCAAGTGGCCGAGATGTCTTGATCAAAGCGTTTGCTGATCTTGTGTGCCTTGAACTGGCTGCTCGCTTTCGGTTTGGCCAATTCAATCGCCGTGATGAATTCACCGGGCTGCAAGACGCTGGCTTTCATGCCGGTGTAGAACGCATCCAGCGCTACGACGCGCTTTTTGTCTCCTTTGCGCAGGTGCAAAGTGGAGCCCAAGGCCATCAGGCAGGGCATCGTGTCGCCAATCGGCGAGCCGTTGGCGATGTTGCCAGCGAGCGTGGCAGTGGAGCGAATCGGCGGCGATCCAAAGCGGCGCAGCACCTCTGAAAAATCAGGATACGCGGTGCGCACCAAGTTCATCACCGTCTCCAGTGGCACCGCGGCACCGATCATCCAGCTTGAGGTCGTTTCTTTCACCGCGAGCAACTCGGCCACGTTGCCCAAATAGCAAATATTGGCGGGGCGTGCAAATTGCTTGTTCACTTGCAAGCCAATCTCTGTGCTGCCTGCGAGCAAGGTGGCCTGTGGGTAATCGGTCAAATACTTGGCCACTTCATCCACGGTGCTTGGTGAGACGAATTCACTGCCTTTTCTCGTGCGCACCACAGGCTGAATCACGATCTGGCCTTCGAGGCCGAGCGTGGGCTGCTTGTCTCGCGCAATTTCTTTGAGCAAGGCCACATCTTGCGTATCTTCAATCTTCAGCTCAGCCGCTGGCCGCTGGCAAGCCTTCAAAGTGGCGTCAATGATGGGCTTATAGCCCGTGCAGCGGCACAGGTTGCCGCTCAAAGCATCGTTCACCTGAGCACGACTCGGGCAGGCGTTGGTTTGC
>JANPAK010000384.1:0-3080 GCA_031429925.1 Variovorax sp. | reverse complement strand
TTTTATTGAATTTGGCAAGCGACAGTGTCACGCCCAGCGCATGGGGCATCGCACCACCCGAGAGCCCGGTGCCCGCGCCCCGCGCCACCACGGGTACTTGTATTGCATGGCAAGCTTTGAGCACCGCTGCAATTTGTTCATACGTCTCGGGCAACACCACGCACAGCGGCCTCTGGCGATATGCCGTGAGCCCATCGCATTCATAGGGCGTGGTGTCTTCATTCGCATGAAGAATCGCATGTGCGGGCAAAACAGCCTTGAGCGCTCTCAGAATCTGAGCAAGACGCTCTGTTTTTTGTAGCAATACGGGATTCAAAGATGCATTCATAGGGCTGACTCTACCCCTGTTTCAAGCGCTTTGCTTTGAAATTTCGCCACAAACACTGTGAAATCAGGCGAGGCAGGCCTTCTTGAGCCATTCCGCAAACGCCGCCACCTCCCAGCGATCAAGTGAGCCGGTGCGCCAGCACAGGTAATGCGCATGGGGGCTCGGAATATCTTCATCAAACAAGCGCTCCAGTTGCCCACTGGCCAGCCAGGGCGCGCCGAGCTTGAGGCGCACCAACGCGACGCCCATGCTTGCGGCCGCAGCGTCGCACATCAGGCCGATGTCATTGAAGCTGGAGCCATCCAATGGCTCGGGCCAGTCTAGCTGGTGGGCGGCAAACCAAGTGCGCCATGGCTCCAGTGGACTTTTAAGAAGCTTGACTTTCGCCAGATCTTGCGTAGATTCAAACGGGCCATGCTCACGGATGTAGCTCGGCGAAGCCAAAGGGGTGATCTTGTCTTTGAAGAGGCAAACATGCTCCACATCGGCATAACGGCCGGTGCCAAAACGAATGGTGAGGTCTGCGTCTTCGGCAACCACATCCAGCAGCGGGATGCTCACTTGAAGCGTGAGATCAATCTCAGGATAGGCGTCGGTAAAGGTCTTCAGCCGCGGCATCAGAATCGAACGCGCAAAGGTCGGCGTGACGGCGACCCGCAACTTGCGTTTACCCTGGACGCTGTCCTGGCTGGGGAAACGCTGCAGCGAAGCCAAGCCTTCGCGCACATGGGCCAAGTACTCACTGCCCTCAGTGGTGAGGGAAAAGTCGGCGCGCCCAAACAACTTCGTTCCTAACAATTCTTCCAGTTGACGAACCCGATGACTTACGGCGCTTGGCGTCACACACTGCTCTTCTGCCGCTTGTGTCACGCTGCGCAAGCGAGCCAACGCTTCAAAAGTCAGTAGACATTGAATAGGAGGAATACGCGCACTCACCGAACTGCCTAGCGCGTGGGAACCATGCCCTTGGCCTTAGATTTTGCTAGTCGGTCAGCAACAAATTCCGCAGTTAACTCGGCTGGCTGGGTAGCCAAGCCCATGGCCTCGGTAGGCAATTCGCTGCGGTCAACAGGCTTATGGAATGGCTCTCGGGCATCCATAAGCATATAGACCTCGTTTTGCAAGACCGCATTAAGTTGTACGAAGAGTTTGAGTTTGCCCGTGGTTTCCATTAAACGCTTGGCGAGACGGCTGGACAACGCCATCAGGAACTGGGCAGCGACCATGGGCTCTTCTGCGACCATTTTCTGCATAGCGGCACGGGTGAGCACGGCCACAGCAAGCTCGGTTGATGCAATACAAGATGCCGAGCGTGGAGAGTCATTGATCAACCCCATTTCACCAACCAAGTCACCTTCGCCCAAAACCGTAATCACAATGGGATCAGGCAGGCCTGAGGCTTTGCTCTCGACTCTCACGTCACCCGAGAGAATCAACATCATAAAATCATTGGCGGTCTTGTCTCCTTCACGGATCAAGGCTGCTCCCGCCCTGATTCGCTTGGGCTTCATGTAGAGAACGACGCGGCGTGCATCCGCAAAACTAAGTTGACCTAATGCCGACTCGGTCACCAATAGCTGAGCTGCATCTTTCTCAGATATGGTGTGGAGGGCGCCCAAGTTACTGTGCATGCAGTATTTTAGGCTTAAGTCGTTCGCACAATGAAATAACCCCAGCTCCACAACGTGCAACTGGGGTCAGCTTGTAACGCAGATAAGCTATTTACTTCTTCTGGCGAAACTTGCGAAGTGCCGCGATTTGTGCGGCCATCACAGCCAACTCGCTTTGTGCTTTTGCCAGATCAAGTTCACCTTTGGCGTTCTTGAGCGCTTCTTCGGCAGCTTGGCGTGCAGTGTTGGCTTTCGCCTCATCTAAATCACCGCCACGAATTGCGGTGTCTGACAAAACGGTGACGCAGCCGGGCTGCACTTCAAGAATACCGCCAGCCACGAAGATGAATTCTTCGGTGCCATCGGCCTTTTCAATGCGCACCGAGCCGGCCCTGATGCGGGTGATCAACGGGGTGTGGCGCGGGTAGATGCCCAACTCACCGGCTTCACCAGGCAAAGCCACAAACTTTGCTTCGCCGGAGAAGATGGACTGCTCGGCACTGACCACATCAACGTGAATGGTGCTCATGGCAATCCTTTAGGCTGCAGCCAGTTTCTTGGCCTTCTCGAAGGCCTCATCGATACCGCCAACCATGTAGAAGGCCTGCTCGGGCAGGTGATCGGCTTCGCCGTTCACGATCATCTTGAAGCCGCGAATCGTCTCAGCTAAGGTGACGTATTTACCGGGTGAGCCGGTGAACACTTCAGCCACGTGGAAGGGCTGGGATAGGAAACGCTGAATCTTACGAGCGCGTGCCACGGCCAATTTGTCTTCTGGGGCCAAATCGTCCATGCCCATGATGGCGATGATGTCGCGAAGTTCACGGTAGCGCTGCAGTGTGCCCTGCACAGCGCGAGCGGTTTCATAGTGATCTGCACCCACGACCAGCGGGTCGAGTTGGCGGCTGGTGGAATCCAAGGGATCCACAGCAGGATAGATGCCGAGTGAGGCGATGTCACGCGAGAGCACCACGGTGGAGTCCAAGTGGGCGAAGGTCGTCGCGGGTGATGGATCGGTCAAATCGTCGGCAGGCACATACACGGCCTGAATCGAAGTGATCGAACCGACCTTGGTCGAGGTAATGCGTTCTTGCAAGCGGCCCATCTCTTCGGCCAGCGTAGGCTGGTAGCCCACAGCGGAA
>JANPAK010000383.1:0-7240 GCA_031429925.1 Variovorax sp. | reverse complement strand
GCGAAGCTGTTGGGCGGGATGATGCAGCTGTCGCCATGGAAATCGACGAAGCTTTTTTCGTCGAAGTTTTTCGGGTCCACCACGGTGCTGTGGATGTTGGTGAAGACTTTGAATTCCGGGGCGCAGCGGATGTCGTAGCCGTAGCTTGAGGTGCCGTAGCTGATGAGCTTTTTGCTCACGCCGTTTTCCTCACGTGATCGCACTTGGCCGGGCTCGAAGGGTTCGATCATGCCGTGCTCTTGCGCCATGCGGCGGATCCATTTGTCTGATTTGATGCTCATAGTGAAATTCTAAGGTGTGAAGCGCTCAGATGATTTTGCTCAGTAGCCCGGCCAGTAGGCTGAGCACGACGGTGGAGCCCAGGGGGATGCTCACGTCGCGCCCACGCAAGCGAAAATTGAAATCACCAGGCAGTCTGCCAAAGCCATAGCGGCGCAAAAAGGGGGCGAGCCAACTGATGAGGAAAAGGGCGAGGAGGGTGATCAGCAGCCAGCGCATGGGTGTTACACGCGCCCAAAATCATCTTGCAGACGAACGATATCGTCTTCACCCAGATAGCCGCCCAATTCCACTTCTACGATCTCTACCGGTTCGCTCGTGCGGTTGGCCAAGCGATGGACTTGGCCGATGGCGATGTCGCAGTGTTGGCCGACTTGCAGCGTGAATTCTTTTAGGCTGCCATCTGGCTGGCCGAGGATGATCACTGCAGTGCCGCGCACTACCACCCAATGCTCGGCGCGCTGAGCATGTTTTTGCAGACTGAGCTGCTTACCCGGATGCACGCCGATGCGCTTGACCTTCAAGCCCGGCGCCTCGTCGATCGCCTGATACCAGCCCCAAGGGCGATCGGTGTGTTCGACAGATTGGTTTCGGTACGTCGTGGTGCTCATGATTGAGGGCATCAAAGGGTGTGGCTGCGGTCGCCTTGTTGGAAACCGATCAGTTCGAAGTCTAACCCCTTGCCCAGGGCCAACACTTTGAAGAGTTCGCCCATTTCGTGTTCCGTGACCAACTTGGCGCTTTGCCCACGGCTGATGGGCTCAAGCAGCGCGGCCTTGTCGAGTAAGCCGCAATTGAGCAAAAAGCGGCCCTGGGTGGCATAGCCCATCACGTCTAGGCCTGCGTCCTGTGCGGCGAGGGCAGCGCCGGTGAAATTCACATGCGCCGTGATGTCTTTGAGGCCCACTTTGTCTAACGGGTTGGGATCGGCGCGGTGCAGATGGTGCGTCATCACCGTGCCCATGTGCCGCTGCGGATGGTAATACTCCGCCTCTGGGAAGCCGTAATCCACAAAAAACGCAGCACCGAGTGTCAGGCGATCGGCCAGGGTGCGTAAGAAGGCCTCCGATTGCGGATGAATTTCGGTGAGGTAATCGTGGTCGCCAGCGATCGCCAGTGGCGGGCGCAGCGCCGTGGGACGATCTTCCCACGCAAAGCCATCCTCGTGCCAAATGACGCCGCGCTCGTGCCACTGGCCTTGAATGCGCGCCAAGAGCTTCACCGGCATCGCATCGAGCACCTCATTGCCCACAATCACGCCCTGCATCTGCTCTGGCAGGGCATCGAGCCAGACGATCTGGCTGCCCAAATGCTTCAACGCTTCATTCTGCCGTGCGCGCAACTCGGTGGAGATTTCTACGATGAAATACTGCTCTAGCCCTTGTGAAATCTGCGCAAGGTGCTCGCAAATGTGTAGCGCCAACGCACCGCTGCCAGCGCCGAATTCGTAAATGCAGCGCGTGCCGGTGGCGCTTAGCACCTGTGCCGCTTGATCGGCCAAGCATTGGCCAAACAGCGGCGACAACTCGGGTGCAGTGACAAAATCGCTACCCGACTGCGGCATGGTTCCAAACTTCTGCAGGCCACCAGCGTAGTAGCCCAAGCCGGGCGCATAGAGCGCGGTCTGCATAAACGCGTCAAAGGGCAGCCAGCCGCCAGCTGTCGCAATAAGATGGCGAATATGCGCTTGCAGCGCGTCCGATACACTGGGGTTTGTCAAAGTCACCCGTGTATTTTCCTTCATGAGCAGCAGCACCGAAAAAACGCCATCCAAAGTTGTTCTCGTCACAGGCGCCGCCAAGCGCCTTGGGCGCGAGATCGCCATCAGCTGCGCTCGGGCGGGCTGGCGCGTGGCGGTGCATTATCGTGGCTCGGCCTTAGATGCTACTGAAACAATAGCGCTTTGCGCAGATTCGGAAAGGGCAGACGGCCAATTTCATCAAAAATTTCAAGCGGACTTGGCCGACGAGGCAGCGACGCACGGCTTGGCCAGTGAGGTGATTGGGCAAATGGGGCGGTTGGACGCGGTAGTTAACAGCGCGGCGCTGTTTGAGCACGACGCTCCCAGCACCTTCAGCTATGCAGCGATGCAGCGCCATTTAGCCAGCAACACCGGCGCGGCTATCGTGCTGGCTCAGGCCCTGCATGCGCATGTGAAAGCCGCGGGTCGCAGTGGTGTGGTGGTTAACATGCTCGATCAAAAGCTCTGGAATCAAAACCCCGATTTTTTGAGCTATACCCTCTCCAAAGCAGCTTTGGAGGCAGCAGGTACGATGCTGGCGATAGGCCTTGCGCCGCAGGTGCGCGTGGTCGGTGTCGCGCCGGGCTTGACGCTCACCTCGCACATGCTCGCTGATGAAAAATTCCAAGCCCTGCACAAGCTCTCGCCGCTGGGCAAAAGCTCCACGCCAGAAGATGTGTGCGCCGCCGTATTGTTTGCGCTGACCAATCAGTCGATCACGGGCACCACCTTGCTGGTTGACGGCGGCCAGCATTTGATGAAATTTGAACGCGATTTTTCGCTGATGTAAATCCGCCCAACCCCATGCCTAACTCGATGAACAGCCCACGCGGCACACAAATCCTCCAGCTCACCGGTCTGCGCTTCGATGCCAATTTGGGTATCTTGGAGAGTGAAAAAGCCAAGCCACAACCGATTTTGGTCGATGCCGAGCTCAACCTTGGCACGCAGCCGCTATCGCCGCAGGACGATGAGATCAACCATGTGCTTGACTATCGAAAAGTGCGTCAAATCATCATCGACGAATGTACCGAGCGGCATATCAACTTGCTAGAAAGCCTGATCGGCAAAGTCGCGCAGCGCCTGATGCAATTGCCCGGCGTGATGGGCGTGCGCGTGAAGATTGTCAAGCTAGAGATCTTCAATGACTGCGAGGTGGCTATTGCCGTGGAAACGGGGCAGTGGTGAGGCTTCCGATTGAAAGCCGTCTTCTCAACGGACCGGACAAGCCTCTGAATGCGCGGCATGAATTGGCTGCAGCACGGGTTACACGGCAGGTTCGCGTAGCGGTGGTAGGGCTGGCTGGGTCGAATTCTCGCTAGGTTGCAGCTCGTCTTGCAGGGCCTCCTCCCAGATGTCAGCGAGCACCTGGCTTTCGACAAAATCTGCAAGTCGGCTATCTTGCCTTCCGCCCAGAATACGAATCGATTTGTTGCGCCAAATGGACGTGCTCATCAACAAATGACGGAGATCGGTGTCAAGTTGGCGCACATTGGCCATGAAGGCGCGCCTACTGGTAGCCACAATGCGGAATTTAAGTTTTTCGCTGCCGGGTCGATTGTCTTCTGGCATTAACCCTAGGGCGACGATGCGCGACAGGCGCACGCTAAGCTTTTCATTGATGCTAACGCCTGGCATCAAAATCGCGAGCGTTTGGCCATCGAGCCGGCCTACCGTGTCAGCTTCATCGGTGACCGTGCGCAAAATCCGTACTGTGCGTTTGACAGTGTCATCGGACAGTCGCTTGGAAAAGCTTGCTATAGGCAGCTCTACGTAAGCGATACTGACATCGGTGTTGTCTCTTTGCGCATCCGACCAAGCCTGCCGTAGCGCCTGGTGAAAGTGTGCCGCGGTCAAGAAGCCGGTGAGCGGATCGGTCGACGCAAGGGCTCGCTCCCGTTCAACTTCTCCGTGGCGCTCGCGGGCGAACCATTGCAATACGAGTCCGAGCAATATGACTTCCAGGGCCGCAGCATAGATCGGTGCGTTGTAGCTCACTTGCGGCAGGTTCACCAAACTCTGCCCCTCTAGAAGGCCGAGACAAACAGTCGCAAACAGCGGTACAAAAGTCAACATCAGCGCTCGGGCTAAATGGTTACCACGGCGCCATGCAATGATGACCAACGTCGCCGTGCCCAACATACTGAGCACGACCAAGCCCTGTGCTAGAAACAGAACCGCGACCCAGTGGTTCATTGAAATCCAGGGAAAGATCAACGCAACCGCAACGTTGAGTACACCCAAGGCTTCAGACGCCCGGACTGGTATCCGGGCCTTGCTGTCACTGATAAACAGGAGTTTCGCAAATTGCAGCTGACATGCGGCGGCCATCAACATAAAGAACAGTAGTGCGGTGCTCGGCCATAGGCCGCCATGCGGCCACAACAAATGAAACGCAATACCAGAGTGAGTCAGGCACGCAAACAACGCCGCAACCGCGTACAAACCATACCAAACGAAGATCCTGTCGCGGTGAAGCACCATAAACGCTGCGGATACCAGCGCCGCCAGTAGCATTGCACCAAATGTGATCCCTAGCAGTAGCCAGCCCCACTGCATATCGTGCATGAGTTGCGCGGAGGTCATGAGGTTGATCCGAAAACTCGCCGGAATTCGATGTGGGATGTGTAAGTAGAGCTCCAAGCGCTCACCGGGGCCGGCCCTGACTTCATCGAGCGTAGGGAGGATAAATCGGGGAAACTGACCGGGCAACGACCATTCGGAGGCCGGTATCGCATCACCCGCACGTTGCACCCGCCATTTAGCGGAGGCAATTGCTATTGGCGTCTAAAGCGCAACGTTGTCAAGATAAGGCTTGGGAATTTCTAGGAAGGTTTGGGCGGAGGCTGTTGTGGCGGCTTGCGGGTCGCCCGGCTTGAGTGTCAGTCGGACCCACAGACTGCTCTCCCACGAAGAGTCTTTAACCAGCGCTCCGATGGCGATGGGTTTGAAAGCATCGCGTTGTTGCGCCAGGATCGTCGACAGTTGCAAGTCTGAAGCAGGCCCAGTCAATATCTCCAATCGTTCCAAAGCCACCGCCGTGTAAACGTCTACCGTCCGATACGGCTGGGCGATGTTAGAAACAGGTTGAGCAAAAGCCATCCCCATCGCAGCGATCCAGACCGAGACAAAAAAGATCAACAAGCGATACGTCAACCTCTGATCGCGAGGCCGGGCAAAGAGCATGGGGGTGTCAGGCGTGAAGGAAAAAGAGTTATGGTCGCGTTTTCAGCAGAACGCTCCAACTTTATTTGCTTTCCTGCGCTTGTTCAAATTGATCTGCCGGAAGCCCTTTCAGCCTCTAGGGCTTGATCCCAGAATTCGCCCATCGTGTCGTCTCCCGCTGCAACTCGCTTTTCATAGGATCGTCGCATGCTCAAGAACCGGATAGTTTTGCCCTCCCAACGCGCGCTGTTTGCCAAAAACCGACGGAGATCTGCGCCAATGCCGCTGAGTTCGCCAGTGTAATGACGGTTGCTCGTGGCGCAAATGCGAAATCGCAAAGTGGGGTTGACCTGATCATTCGACTCAGGGATCATGCCTAGGGCCACAATGCGCGACAAGCGCGCGCTCAAGTTTTCGTCTAAGGTAACCCCGGGTAGCAGCAAGGCCATGCTGCCGTCATCTAGCCGCGCCACCGTGTCACCTTCTTGCGATACGGTGCGCAAAATACGAACCACACGCTTGAGCGTTCGCTCGGTGGGTGGCAGCCCCAGCAACGAAACATAGACCACACTGATTTCGCTACCGGTGCGCCTGGCATCTAGCCATCCTTGCTTCAGCGCTTGTTGAAAGCTATCAGCGTTGGAGAAGCCGGTGAGTGGGTCGGTGCTGTCGAGCGCCTTCTGGCGTTCGATCTGAGCCTGTCGGTCACGCGTGAACCACATGATGGCAATCCCCATGGCGATCACTTCAAACGCATACGCGTAGATCGGCATTTTGAACATGAAGCTGTACGTCTTGACCATCGCTGCCGCATTGAGGAAGCTGTAGATCAAGGCAAGAAACAAAGGTAGATAAATGAGGAGCCAAACCAAAGCAAAAGCCCCACGCTGCCGCCATCCCAAAATCACAATCACCAAAACATGAACCAGAGTCAACGCGATTAGCGCAACCGAAGCAAAGTACAGCTCAGTCCAGTAACTGCTTTGCACCGCGATATAGACCAAGCTGAGCAAGACACATGCAGCGCCAAGCACCTTACTCAATTGGCTTGCCCATCGATTGCGACCGGATGTGAGAAAAATCAAACGACTGAACTGCAGCTGGCACGCCATTGACAGTAGCACCATGACCAAAAACGCAGTCGCGGGCCAATCACCTTCAATTGGCCACAGAAGGTTCTGGCCAAGGCCCGCGTTGGCGGCAGCAAAAAGCCCGGCGGCCAGTGTGTATGCGCCATACCAAAGGTAGAGCTGATTCTTGTACAACCAGGCGAGCAAGCCCATCAAAAGGCCAACCAACGTGATCGCACCTAACGCGAAGCCCATGCCTAAAGAATCTCGACGCGTTTCGGCAAGAGCTTGTGTACCGTTGAGCAGGCGAAGGTCGATCATGGCTTGCACACGGTGCGGAATCTGCAAGATCACCACCCGAAGCGCTTCGGGGCGCTCTTGCAAAGAGGCTGCTGCGGGTAGCACAAAGCGAGGGAGTTGACCTGGCAGGGTCGTCTGATTTGATGGATATCTCACGCCAGCACGCTGCATTTGCCAGCTCCAGCCCTGCGCGGTCAGCACTGGCGAATACAAGACAGCGCTATCAAGAAATGGTTTGTTGAGCTCCAAAATGGTCATGGTCCCCGGCTCAGCCTTCGCGCTGGGGCGCAGATGAATCTTGGCCCAGATGCTGCGCTCATAGGTCAAGTCTTTCAATTGTTGATCGGCTTGCGACCGAAAGGCGCCGGCCTGTCCGTCAAGAACTTGCTGCAGGCTCAAGCGCGAGTCGACGTCGGTCAGTACTTCGATATTCGCGATCTCCAGCGCGAGCACAGGGTTGGTGTAGCTCATCGCTTGCGGTTGCGCCAAAGCGATTGACGAAAAACCGATTGCGATTCCAGCAAACCACCGCCAAAGAAAGAATGAAGCAGATGTAGGCATTGGTGCGCGGTAGGATTGGAGCGGTCGGGGAGAGCTGGAAACAAAATGGTCGAAATGAGACAATACCAGCATGCACACGATAGATCAAACCGACCTTGTCTCTAGCTCGTTGGCCGAGGTGGCC
>JANPAK010000382.1:0-3595 GCA_031429925.1 Variovorax sp. | reverse complement strand
GCGCCAGAAAACGATCATCGATATAGCGGGCTTGATATTGGCTGGATCGCCCATCCAATCAATCGATTCGCTCGGTATCAACCACGACAATCCCGGCAAACTGCCAGCGCTCTTGATCGCTAAATTGATCAATCCAAAATCTGTTGAAAACAACGAACTGAACATAATCGCAATAGCAACCGTCGACGTGATATAGGGAAGAAAATAGGCCCCAACGACGCCGTTTCTGAGTTGCTTGAATGACGTGTGGATGAAATACGCCAACGGTATAGCGACCAAATGCTGCGGCACGCCGGAAGCCAGTGCCAGCCATGCTGTATTGCCCAGCGATTTCCAAAACCACTCATCTTGGATCGCAAACAAAAAGTTACCCAGCCCAACAAACTCCATGGCGGCCAGGCCATTGGTCGGCTCCCATGTTTGAAACGCGAGGTAGAGTGAAAACAGCAAGGGAAAGAAGCCGAAAGTCGCAAACAAGATAAGAAATGGACTAATCAGCAGATAGGGCGCTGATTTCGGCGTGATGAATGAAAGATTGATGCGTTTCATAGAGATAGATCCGATCCAGGTGGTTGCTGCATTAACGCTTCGCTCGCTTTTCCAGCAGGCGTTGTGCATCAGCTAACGCGACTTTGATATCTTTGCCTCGGTCGAGTACTTTATCCAACTCGGTATTAATGACTTCATCTGCAAACGAATCCTGTCGGTGCACCAAGATCGGAGTAATTTTGACCGCGGCATCGCGCCACATCGTGCGCGCCGACTGCCCCCCAAGAAAAGCAAGCGGCTCCTGATAGAAGGGATGTTGATGGGCTTCAAGCAGGGCTGGAAAGGCGTCGTGCTTCATAAAAGCCTCTAACTGACGCTCTTTGCTTAGCGTCAAGAGCTTGATCAACTCCCATGCTAAGGGCTTGTTTATTTGGGGCGAGCCTCTGGCAATAGCGAAAAAGGCGCCGCCAAATGCTGCGGTAGCGCCTTCAGGCAACTCGCTGGCGCGCCAATTGCCTTTCGTATTGGGCGCCAACCAATTGTTGAGATGGCCTGCCAGCCACGCTCCCGTGAGTTGCGTCGCCAGAGTGCCCCGCTTAAAGCCCTCAGACCACTCGTTAGACCAAGCCGATACCTTTGCATCGAGCTTTTGTCGTCTAACTTCTCTCGCCAGCTCAAATGCACGTTGGAACCTCGGCGTTGTCACTAAGACATTCGATTCACTATCAAAATACACCCCCTCATCTGGCTTAATACCCACCCGGATCAAAAGATCTTTGACATCGCGAGCATGTGCGATCAAATAGGAACCGGTCTGCGCCTTGATCTTGACGCCGCTACGGACATAACTTTCCCAAGATTGGGTCAATTCCGCTTGCGAAACGCCTGCTTTAGCAAGTATGTCTGATCGGTAGAGAAGCGTTCCGGGTCCAATATCCGAGGGTATTGCGACGACCTCCCCACGGCGGTTCGTGCCTTGAGCATAGGCATACGGGACAAACAGCGATTTGTAGTCTCGTGCGTTGAAAGGTGGCTTACCCAGATCTTCGAGCCCATAGCCTTGTGCAAATCGCCCGACGTAACCCACCTCCAAGGCCATCACGTCGGGAAGATAGAAAGAAGTTGAAAGCGCGGTTGTCATCGCCGTGTGATGGTCCCCAAACTGACGGCTCACCACTTTGATTTCGACATTTGGGTAGCGCTTTTTCCACTCGGGAATGCTGGCGCGGACGATTTCGTCAACTGCGGGGAACGCTGTAACTGTTAACACCTGTTGGGCAGCAACAGGCGATACCAGCGCGGCGATCGACAGCGTCATTACGAACGAAGCAACCGCTCCAGCCCAGGGTTTTCCCAAGTTCATTTGTGTCTCCCACGCATTTTCGCGAATCAATCCATTTAGATCATTATGAAAGCGCTTTCAAACTATTTTATATGGCGGTAGCTGCCGGAGCACTAGGGTAATCCCAGTGATGGTTCCAAATGCCACTGCCAGCAAAACAACGGAAAAAAGGCGCTCCAACGCGGATCAGCAGACCTTTGCGCCCAAACGGCGTTTAACATTTACAACTGATTGATCGATCGCTCAAGGATTCCACAGCCAGTTCTTCTGCGCAGCATATACCGCATTCGGATACTCGGACTTGCCTCGGCTGCCGTTGTAGCGGCCCAGTGCCATGAAGGTGTCGCCACGTTCGCGCTCGAGATAGTGGCGCAGGATGACGCAGCCGAAGCGGATGTTGGTTTGCATGTGAAAGAGCTTGCCGGCATCGCCGTCGCCGATCACACGCGCCCAAAAGGGCATGATTTGCATGTAACCGCGTGCGCCGACCACGCTGATAGCGTGTTTGCGGAAATTGCTCTCGACCTGGATCAGGCCGAGCACCAAGGAAAGGTCCAAGCCGGCACGTTTGGCTTCGTACCAAACGGTTTGCAGAAATTCTTTGCGCGTTTCGAAATCGGTTTTCTTCCTTTTCAGCCGCGTGCTCATCTCGCCGAGCCAGCGCAGGTATTGGATTTTGGATTCGGTGTCTTTGAATTCTGGAATGGGTGGGGCACTGCTAGCAATCGCCGCACTGAGGGCGCCGCGCACGGAGTCGGCGAGCGGTTCTTCGAGTTGGCGGCCGGCTAACGCCAACGAGGGCGTCAACCCAGTCGCTATGAAAAAAATAGCACTTTGCGCAGTACTTGTGAGGGCTAGACGCCTTTTTTGATCAAAAAAAGCACCCATATTCAGTGTCACAGAGTCAATCGGGCCATCACGTGCGCAACGGCGTCTGCCACGGCAATTCGGCTCGCAGCGGCATCTCTGCGATGTTGGTATTCGATCTGGCCATCTTTGAGGCTTTTATCGCCCACCGTAATGCGGTGGGGCACGCCAATGAGTTCCCAATCGGCAAACATCGCACCAGGGCGCTCGCCTCGGTCATCCAAGATCACGTCAACCCCTTTGGCGAACAGCTCCGCGTAGATCGCATCTGAGGCTTCTTTCACATTGGGGAAGCGGTCTGCGCCGACGGGGCAGATCACCACAATGAAAGGCGCAAGTGCGTCAGGCCAGATGATGCCTTTGTCGTCGTGGTTTTGTTCGATGGCCGCGGCTGGCAGGCGCGTGATGCCGATGCCGTAGCAGCCCATCTCGAAGGGTTTGGGTTTGCCATCGATGTCCAAGAAGGTGGCGTTCATCGCTTTGCTGTATTTCGTGCCAAGGTAAAAGACGTGGCCAATTTCGATGCCGCGCTCAATGGCAAGAGGGCCTTTGCCATCGGGGGATGGGTCGCCTTCGAGCACGTTGCGAATGTCCGCCACAAGAGTGGGCTCGGGCAAATCGCGCCCCCAGTTCACGCCAGTGATGTGGAAATCGACTTCATTCGCGCCGCAAATCCAATCAGCCATCGCCGCCACTTCGCGGTCTGCGACCACCTTGACGGGCTTTTTCATGTTTAAGGGACCGAGGTAGCCGGGCTTACAGCCGAAGTGATCCACGATCTCGGCTTCAGTGGCAAAGCGGAACGAGCTCAAGCCTGATACTTTATTGGCCTTGGTTTCATTGAGCGAATGGTCACCGCGCACCAGTAGCAACCAGACTTGGCTTTTGAGGATTTCG
>JANPAK010000381.1:0-6277 GCA_031429925.1 Variovorax sp. | reverse complement strand
CCGCGCCTCAGATGATCTGCGCGCCATAAATAGGATTGAAAACACTCGCACCGCGACAAAGTTTTGGGGCCCTTTGCACAATCCGTCAATGTGAAACGCAGCCCACGTGCACCCGTTGCGACCTTGGCCGCATATCGGCAGTTGGGAGTTACGCCGCCTAAGTCAGCGAATGATTTGTTTGCCTCAACGTGAGCCGGGTGTTTATCAAAGGTGCGTGGCGCTAATAGCCCAGCGTCTCCAACCATTTCAGCACTTCAGGGATGGCCTGTGTCTGCGTACCCAAATGGTCAGCATCAATGGTGGCGAAATAGCTTTTCGGATGCGCTGGAGCCTGGCGAAAAATATAGTCTTCGCCTCGCGCGAACAAGCCATCCTGTGTGCCCATAACAATCAACAGAGGCACGGATATCTTGATAGCGCTTGCTGATAAGGGCATCGCGCCCATGCCAGCCGGATCAAAGTAGGAAAGATAGGCTCTGGCAGTTGTTGTAACGGTCTTTTTTCGGTTTTGATTGATATCTTCAAAACTGGCCTTTTCTTCACCACGACCTTGCTCCACCATCTGACGCGCCCTCTGTACGCTAGGCTCCAAGGATTGCCTGAATGTGCCCAGATCTGGCACATGGCCCGGTGCTAGCAATACGATTCCGTCCACCGCGCGACCAGAACCTGCGAAAGCCAGTGCACCATTGGCACCCAAGCTCTGCCCACCCACAATAATGCGCAGCGCACCTTGCTTGCGCAGTTCAGCAATGGCAGCGTCAATCTCCCGCAATGCAGCCAGGTAATCCACGTCGTATTCACGGCCTTCGGACCAAGGCATGAGTGGGCGAACGACCTTGAAGCCACGAGCGCTGAGTGCATTGCCCAAAGGGGCAAGCCCAATCGATGATCGAGCCCATTTTCCATGAAGTAGCACAATACCGACTTCGTCGTTGCGTGCCCAACTGGTGCAAGCTAGGCTTAACCAGAGCAATAGAAACATTAATTTTTTCATGAATATCACTTCGTAGCAGAGTTTGATCTTCTGCTCTGAGAATACACTGCACGCTGCGCGATCAACAGTTGCGCTGCAAAATAAGTACCCAAAATCCAAAGCTGGCTCAGCGGAATTGGCGACACGAACTTGTTAATGGCGAGCAGCGAATCGGATGCCATAAAGAAGAGGCTACCGACTGCGACCCATTTTGATTCCGTTGTTTTTAGCGCAACCGCTCGCCCGATCGCCTGAGCGCCCATGAGTGCGATAAAGAAGATGTACACCGCGACGGGGATTTGCAAGCCAGCGCCTAAATGGGGTAGCAAGTAGGCATACATGCTCACGCCGTAAACCACGCAAACGGCGAGCACGGGTTTGCTCGGAAACCAACTCACGCCGCGTTTGAAGAGGGCGATGTAAAACAGGTGCGCAACCAAGAAGCTGGCCAGTCCTTGGATGAAGAAGCCAGGGAACATGAGCCAGACATCGCCAGCGACTGAGAAAGCCAAAGCGGTCAGAAGCAGCGATTTCTCGCGCTTTTTAGAGCCATTTTGGCCACTGACCCTTATAGAATCTGCGCAAAACGCTATAAAAATAAGAGCAAGACCGACGCCGAGTGGTTTGAAGATGCGGTGAACCATGAGCCATGCTTGCGCCGCATCGGAGGCACCGGCCGCTTGTGCGAAGCAGGCCGATGCGGTCGCGATCACCGCAGCCCAGCCAGCTGCACCGAGCCAAGGGTGCAGCCGGGCTTGCAGCACCGCGCCGGTAAGCCAAAGCAAGGCGCAGAGCGAAGCCACGCAAACGAGTTGCATGCCCTGCCCCATGCCATCGGCCACCCAAAGAAAAGCTGCTACACCACCGAGCATCAACCCAAAGCTGATCGCACCAAACCCATTCGCCGCGCGGCTGGCGGGCACTTGGTATTTACTGCGTACGGTTTCAATATCAAAAGCAGGTCTGGGAAATTTCTCTGCTACATCCGCAGGCCGCCAACCGGGTGGTTTGATGAAGACGCGCAGTTTGTCGGCCCAGCTTCGCGTGTGCCAAGCGTCTTTGAAGAGGCTGGAATACACCTCGGCATTGGCCCAGAGTGGATCCCAGCTTTTGAGCGGGCTGCGCGTGCCGTAAACGCACTTTTCGTCTTCCTCTTTGAAGCTGCCAAAGATGCGATCCCAAATGATGAGCACGCCGCCGTAATTGCGATCCACATAGCGATCATTCACAGCGTGATGCACGCGATGGTTGGACGGCGAGCAAAACCAGCGGTCAAACCAACCGAGCTTGGGCACATGCTCGGTGTGCACCCAAAATTGGTAGAGCAAATCAATCAGCGCCACGATGCCAAACACTGCGGGCGGCACGCCAGCCAGCGCCATCGGGATGTAAAACACCCAGCCGAGCAAGGCCCCTGACGACGTTTGCCGCAGCGCGGTGGAGAGGTTGTAGTCTTGGCTTTGGTGATGCACCACATGCGCGGCCCAAAGAATGGCGCTCTCATGGCCGAGGCGGTGCAACCAGTAGTAGCACAAATCATAAAAAATCAGCGCCAGCACCCAGCCATACCAGGTGTTCCAAAACTCTTTCGCAGCTTCCAGCGGCACGAGTGACAGGCTCGCATACACGGCGGTGTACACGCCGACGCGCAGCAGGCGAGTGAAGACGGCGGTGAACTGGCTCATCATCCCGAGGCCAATGCTATTGATCGCATCTTGTAGGCGATAGGTATTGCGGCCTTTCGCCACGCCCCAAGCGTATTCGATGGCGATCAGCAGGAAAAAGATCGGCGTGGCGAGGACGATGACTTTGCTCATTTGTGCATTATCTTTCGATGCAGCTCGCTTGCATGCGGTGTTTTCCTTGGGTCTTTATTTGGTGCTCTGAGAGTTAACCGATCTTGGTCAACCAGCAACTTTTGAATACCGACTGTGCTTGGGTTGTCTCACGAAGCGAAGTAGAGGAGGAGGCGGGCGCAGCCTGACAGGGGACATGAGCGAAGTAGGATGGCCCAAGCGCAGTCGGATCGCCCAGGTCATAGCGTGCGAAGCCAAGCTACGTCACGCACCCACGAGAGGTCACAGTCACGATTCGCTCAACTCGCCCAGAAACCAAGCCACCCCGCACACCGATCATCACATCATGCAGGTTCACCGTGGGATCACAATGGCCGGGAATCAACCAGACGGTCTCGCCGATGTTGGGCAAAGCAGCGCCGCGCAAAATACCATGCTCGTCACCGCCGTTGAAAAACTGCCAGTCTGCGCCATGCCCCGCCCAGATCTTGGGTAAGCCAGAGTCGATGGCGTGGCTTTTGTGACCGGCATCAACGACTGAGCGATCATCCGTTGACGTGGTCTGCCGGCTGATCACTTGTGATTTCACAAACAGCGCATGCTCAAAGCGCGGCATGCCTGCACTGGTTTCATTGGCCGCGTAATCCGCATCCATGAAAAGATACGAACCCGCTTGCAGCTCGCCATACAGGCCGCTTGCGGCCTCGTGGATGAAGCTGCCGGTGCCTGCGCCGGTGACCAAGGGCACTTCAAAACCAGCCGCCTGCAAAGCTGCTTTGGTCACCTGCACTTTTTCAATCACCTGCGCCATCACCTCGCGCCGCTCGGCGGCGCTGCGCAGGTGCTGGGCTTTGCCGTGGTAGGCCTGCAAACCCGCAAAACGCAAATTCGGCTGCCGCGCGATCGCCTGCGCTAGCGGTACAGCGGCCGCGCCAGGCTCAACGCCGCAGCGGCCGTGCCCAACGTCAATTTCGATGAACACGCTCATGGTTTGCTGTGGTGCGATCCGTGCCATGGCCTGCGCCAGCGCATCGATGCCCTGCAAACTGTCGGCGGCCACAGACAGCTTGAGTTTCGAAGCCTTTTCGGCCTCTGGCCGTTTCAGAATCTGCGCAAGACGTTCACATTTTTGTAGCGATGTCACTTCATTGCTGACATAGATATCGCTGACGCCATGCGCCGCCAGAGCCATTGCCTCCGATACTTTTTGCACACACACCCCAACCGCGCCCGCTTGCATTTGCAGCAGTGCAAGCTCTGCGGATTTATGCATCTTCGCGTGAGGCCGCAGCTTCAGGCCCTTCGCATCCGCAAAGTCTTGCATCGCCAGTAGGTTGCGATCCATCGCATCCAAATCGATCACCAAGGCAGGCGTGTCGAGTTCTGTGACGCTTTGGCCTATCAGCGCATGGGAATGAGACAGATCACGCATGTTGTTCATCCAAACCGACGGTCAAATGGCTGGTGTCGCTCCAGCCGATCAAGCTGAAATGCTCGCCATTCCACAGCACCCGATTGATCGAGGCATTGCCCAATTGCCAGCTGCGCGGTGCCTGCAAATCTAGGCCAGTGGCTTCGCGGTAAATGATGTCCATCACGCCGCCATGGCTCACGATCACCAGATGTTTTCCCGCATATTGAGCCGCCAGACCTCGCAAACATTGCGCAACACGCTCTCGAAATCGTAGCAACGACTCACCACCTTCGGGCGCAAAATCCGGCACGCGCTTGCGCCACAGCAGCGCTTGCTCAGGATGCAGTGCCTCGATCTCGGTAAAGGTTTTTCCTTGGAAATGGCCAAACTCGCGCTCGCGCAGACCGCTGTCGGCGGCCACCACGAGACCGTGCGGCTGCGCGACCGCCAGCGCCGTCTCATAGGCGCGCGACAGATCGCTGCTGACGATGGCGTCAATGGTTTCCGCCGCCAAGGCTCGCCCAGCTTGCGCCGCCTGCCAACGGCCTTGGTCGTTCAAGCTGATGTCCAGTTGGCCTTGAATGCGGGTGTCCACATTCCAAGCGGTTTCACCATGGCGGATGGCTGTGATGCGGGTAATGGCAGGGAAAGCGGCTTCGGTCATCTGCTCACTTTAGCCGCAAATCAGCGAGGAATCTCAATATTCACCATACGCTTGCCCTCTGGCGGCTTTGGAAAACCCTGCAAAGCGGCGGCGAACATGGCGGGCAGAATGCTATCGTCATCGGCCCAACGGCCCTCGTGCTTGGCCTGGGTTTCATAGACGACGCGATTGTCGGAGGTGTCGCGAATCAGAATCGACACCTCGCGAACGTACCAGGGCGGTGTGTAACGCGGCCAAACCGGCATATAGATCAGCTGACCGTTTCGGGCGACGATGTAGTCCCGCCCCGGCATGCCCCAAGGCCCAAGTTCGTCAAACGGGTTAGCCTCTAAACGTTGAATACGAGCGTTAATCTGCACGGTGAAGTTAGCTGCGCCCGCGGCCAATGGCTTATCTGCAAAGCCTTGCTTGGCCAGTTCCTGGGCCACGACCGCTTCGAGCTTGCTCTGTCGCCCTGCCGCTACCTGATCAAGGCTTTGTTGGGAAGGCAAGCGTTCAAAGCGCCAACTGCTTGTCGCTGGGAGCGCCTCGAGTTTGGAAAACGCGGCCACTTGGCTGTCAACAATCCGCACAGCGGAACAACCTGCGAGCACTACACCGGCAAGAGATGCTATGAAAATATGAGCGATCCGCGCATGAAACACGTTGCCCAATTGCCAAAAACGCTTCAAAAACACGGCGTCAAACAAAGCGAATGACTTGGCTCGCCACATCGCGTATAGCTTGCGTGCCACACGCCTCATCGGTTTCGTCGAATGATTCATGGTCAAACCCCTTGTCACCATCGGGCATGGCGCTGCCAGTCGCATGCAAGCTCTTGAAGTCGTGAAGTTTCGCATCCATCAACTGCGAGGGCACGACATTCTGCAAAGCGTGCAACATATTGTCCAATCTGCCCGGAAACTTGCGCTGCCAATCTTTGAGCATGTTGCCCACCTGCTTGCGCTGCAATTTCTCTTGGCTGCCGCACAGGTTGCAAGGAATGATCGGGTATTGCTGCCATTCAGAGAAGCGCAAGATATCGCGCTCATCCACGTAAGCCATAGGCCGAATCACGATATGTTTGCCGTCATCGCTTTGCAGCTTGGGCGGCATACCCTTGAGTTTGCCGCCGAAAAACATGTTGAGAAACAGGGTCTGCAGCATATCGTCGCGATGGTGTCCCAAAGCGATTTTGGTGCATTTCAACTCATCAGCGACGCGATACAAGATTCCACGGCGCAGCCGAGAGCATAAAGAGCAAAGCGTCTTGCCCTCAGGAATCTTGTCCATCACGATGGAATAGGTATCCTGCTCTTCGATGTGAAATTTCACGCCTTTTTGCTTCAAATAAGCGGGCAACACATCCTCGGGGAAACCGGGTTGCTTTTGGTCAAGATTGACCGCGACGATTTCAAAGTCGATCGGCGCACGGGCTTGGAGTTTGA
>JANPAK010000380.1:0-4917 GCA_031429925.1 Variovorax sp. | reverse complement strand
CGCTTTGTTGTCCTCGCTGATTGGACCAGCGCCTACTTGAGCTTTTCGCGCAGTGCAAGAGTGGTGGCGGAGAGTGAGTCCCCCAAGGCTTGATCGCTTGTCCCCGGCTCGCTGGGGCGTCCAGCAGGTGATTGACAAGTGTTTTAGAATCAGATAGATTACTAACCGGTCAGTCATTAATAATTTCTTATCTCTGATTCAGCGGCATACCCTGCCTCGCCCAAAGTCAGCTTCTTTCAGTGTGATCCATTTATGAAAAAACCTCGTATCCCCGTTATAGAATCAGCGCAAGGTGCTATGAAAAAAGTAGCATTTGGCACTAGTCTATTGGCTTTAACCTTGCTCGCCGCCTGCTCTAAACCAGCCCCCGCCCCCGAGCCAATCCGGTCTGTGAAGCTGGTGCAAGTGGGGGCCAGCGGCCTACAAGCTGGTGCCGAATACTCGGGCGAGGTGCGAGCGCGTGTGGAATCGCGTTTGGGCTTTCGGGTGGCGGGCAAGATCGTCAAGCGCCAGGCAGAGGTTGGCCAACGCGTCAAGGCGGGGCAGATTTTGGCGCAACTCGATCCGCAAGACTACAAGCTCGCCGCGGACAGTGCCCGCGCCTCTTTGGCGGCGGCAGCGACCAATCGCGATTTAGCGGCTGCCGATTTCAAGCGCTTCCAAAGCCTCAAGGAACAAAACTTCATCAGCGGCGCGGAGCTTGAGCGCCGCGAGACAACCCTCAAGGCGGCGCAAGCGCAGTTTGAGCAGGCACAGGCCCAACTGGCCAATGTCGGCAACCAAGTCGGTTACGCCAATTTGGTGGCCGATGTGTCGGGCGTGGTGACTGCGGTGGAGGCAGAGCAGGGGCAGGTGGTCTCGGCCGGTAGCCCGGTGGTGCGCATTGCCCAAGACGGGCCGCGGGATGTAGTGTTCAATGTGCCGGAAGACAAGATCGCCACGGTCGCCGTGGGCGCTCCTGCGAAAGCGCGCCGCTGGACGGGCGATGCCGCCGCGCAGGCAGACATGAGCGGAAAAATCCGTGAGCTGGCTGCCAGCGCGGATCCTTTGACGCGCACCTATCAAGTCAAACTCGCCATGGAGGCATCCGCCAATTTGCCGCTGGGCTCCACCGTCTTTGTGTATCCGAGCAGTGTCTACGCTGGTGTGCAGGCCATCAAGTTGCCCACCAGCGCATTGATGCAAAGCGCGCAAGGCAGCTCGCAGGTCTGGCTGCTCGACAAAGCCTCCATGACGGTGAACCCGGTGGTCGTTCAAGTGGCGACCGCGGATGGCAACGAGGCGGTGATCGCCTCTGGCGTGAAGAACGGCGATCTGGTGGTGAGCGCTGGTGTGCATGTGCTCGCACCCGGTCAAAAAGTCACGATTTTTCAAGAAAAAGGCAGTCCAGCCCTTTTAAATCCTGCGCAAAGTGCTACCAAATCAGTAGCATCTTCAGCCACGCCAAGCACCGCGAAGTGAGGCAGCCATGACCGCTCCTCACGCACCGGGCGCGCAGCCCGAAAAACGCTTCAATCTGTCGCAATGGGCAATTGAACACGCGGCGCTCACGCGCTACCTGATGGTCGTGCTCATGCTTTTGGGCGCTGCGGCTTACTTTCAGTTGGGGCAAGACGAAGACCCGCCGTTTACCTTCCGCGCCATGGCCATTCGGGTGTTCTACCCGGGTGCCACCGCGCAGCAAGTGGCCGAGCAAGTGGTCGACAAAATTGAAAAGACCCTGCAAGAAGTGCCATTGGCCGACAAGATTCGTTCGTATTCCAAACCCGGCGAAGCGCTGATCATCCTCGAGATCAAAGACAACGGGCCGCCCAAAGACGTGCCGCAGATTTGGTACACGGTGCGCAAGAAGGTGGGCGATATGCGCGGCACGCTGCCGCCGGGTGTGCAAGGCCCCTTCTTCAACGATGAGTTTGGCGATGTCTTTGGCGTGATGTATGCGCTAAAGACCGATGGGTTCAGCCCAGCGCAGGCCAAGGCCTTTGCCGACGATGTGCGCCAGCAGCTCTTGCGCGTGAAAGATGTGGCCAAGGTGGAGATGTTTGGTCAGCAAGACGAAAAACTCTATGTTGAGATCTCGCAAAAGCGCTTGGCTCAGCTTGGCATTGATTTGAATGCCGTGATCGCGCAGCTCAACGCACAAAACGCGGTGGAGCCTGCCGGTGTGATCACCACGCCGCAAGACGTGTTGCAGGTGCGGGTGCAAGGCCAGTTCAATGATCTGGAGCAGCTCAAGGCCATGCCGATCCGTGCGGCTGGAGCCTCCAGCGCCAGCGCGGCCCAACTGCGCTTGGGTGATATTGCCGAGATTCGGCGCGGCTACGCCGATCCGATCCAAGTCAAGGTGCGCACCACCGATCGCACAGACAAAGGCCAGGTCAGCAGCCAAGACGTGATTGTGCTGGGTGCCTCGATGGCCAAGGGTGGCGACATCATCGCTTTGGGCAAGGCCTTGAAAATGGCGACGGATCGCATTGAAAAGAACCTGCCGATTGGCGCTGAACTGGAGCAAATCCAAGATCAGCCGCGCGCTGTGAGCAAATCTGTCAATGAATTCGTCGCTGTGCTGATTGAGGCGGTGGTGATTGTGCTGGCCGTGAGCTTTCTGGCCTTGGGTCTTCACAGTCGCGGCAAAGACGTGCCGCTGCGCCGGCGCTATTACCTTGATGTGCGGCCCGGTTTGGTGGTGGGCATCACGATTCCCTTGGTGCTGGCGGTGACGTTTTTGGCGATGTGGTACTTTGGTATTGGCCTGCACAAAATCTCGCTGGGCTCGCTCATCATCGCGCTGGGCTTGCTGGTGGACGATGCCATCATCGCCGTCGAGATGATGGTGCGCAAAATGGAAGAGGGCTACGACAAAGTCCGCTCGGCTACCTTTGCTTATGAGCTCACCGCGATGCCGATGCTCACCGGCACCTTGATCACCGCCGTCGGCTTTTTGCCCATTGGTATTGCAAAATCCTTGGTGGGTGAATATACCTTTGCGATTTTTGCGGTCACGGTGATTGCGCTGTTGGTCAGTTGGGTCGTATCCGTCTATTTCGTGCCTTACCTTGGCTTGCTGCTGCTCAAACACAAACAAGATCAGGCCATGCGCAATGCCGATGGCCACCACGAAGCCGGAGGCGCGGATCATCACGAGCACTTTGACACGCCGTTTTACAATATTTTCCGTCGTATGGTGAACTGGTGCGTTCAGCACCGCTGGATCACGATTGGCGCCACAGTGCTCACGTTTGCCTTGGGTATCGCTGGCATGGGCAAGGTGCAGCAGCAGTTCTTCCCAGATTCTTCACGGCCTGAGATCTTGGTCGATATGTGGTTTCCTGAAGGCACCTCGGTGCAAGCGAATGAAGCGGTGGTCAAGCGCCTCGAAGCGCGCCTGATGCAGGAAAGCGGCGTGATCAGCGTCAACACCTGGGTGGGCTCGGGTGTGCCGCGTTTTTATCTGCCACTGGATCAAATCTTCCCGCAGACCAATATCAGCCAGATGATTGTGTTGCCGCAAGATTTGAAGGCACGCGAGGTGCTGCGCTTAAAGCTGCCGGCTTTGCTGGCTACCGAGTTTCCTGAGATTCGTGGCCGCGCCAAGCTGCTACCCAATGGTCCGCCGGTGCCTTATCCGGTGCAATTTCGAGTGGTCGGGCCTGATCCGGGCGTGTTGCGCGGCTTGGCCGATAGCGTGAAGGTGGAGATGCGCAAATCGCCCAATACGCGGGGCGTCAATGACAACTGGAATGAATCGGTGAAAGCGATTCGCATGGAGATCGATCAGGCCAAAGCGCGTGCGCTCGGCGTCACCAGTCAAAGCATTGCGCAAGCATCGCGGGCCATTGTGAGTGGCAGTACGATTGGCAGCTACCGCGACGGCGACAAGAACATCGATATTGTGTTGCGCCAGCCCTTGGCCGAGCGCGATGTGATCACCGATATTGGCAACGCCTATTTGCCCACGGCAACGGGCCGCAGCATCCCGCTCACGCAGATTGCCAAGCCGGTCTTCGTTTGGGAGCCGGGTGTGATGTGGCGGGAGAACCGCAACTACGCGATCACCGTCAACGCCGATATTGTGGAAGGCTTGCAAGGCGCCACGGTCAGCAATGAGCTGCTGCCCGCGCTGCGCGCTGTGGAGGCCAATTGGCCTGCGGGCTATCGCGTTGAAGTAGCGGGAGCAGTTGAAGCCAGTGCCAAAGGCTCAGATTCGATTGCGGCAGGTGTGCCGATCATGCTCTTCATCACCTTCACCCTGTTGATGCTGCAACTGCAAAGCTTCTCGCGTGCGCTGCTCGTCTTCGTCACGGGCCCCTTGGGCATTGCCGGTGTGGCTGGTGCCTTGTTGTTGCTCAATCGGCCGTTTGGCTTTGTGGCGTTGCTCGGCGTGATCGCGCTGATGGGCATGATTCAGCGAAACTCGGTGATCTTGATCGATCAAATCGAGCAAGATATCAGGGCCGGTGTGCCCAAATGGGATGCCATCGTCGAATCGGCCGTGCGCCGCCTGCGGCCCATCGTGCTGACTGCCGCAGCCGCTGTGCTGGCCATGATTCCGCTGTCGCGCAGCGTGTTCTGGGGGCCGATGGCCGTGGCGATCATGGGCGGACTGATCGTGGCAACCGTGCTTACCCTGCTTGCGCTACCAGCGATGTATGCGGCTTGGTTTCGGGTGAAGCGCTGATTTCTTGCAGGGGTTTTGCGATTTTGCCGGTTTGTGTCTTGGTGCAGTTGCATTGGCCAAAGCTCGTTTGGCAGCGTTAGCGCAAGTCGATGGCAATGGCTATCGCCTACTCGAGTAGTTCTTCGCAATGCTGCTGAGTAAGTTCACGAAGGTTTCGGTCGTACCACTGAGGCCTTCTTTCCTCCAGGCAAGCGTTAGAGGCGCCTCCAATCGGTGGCTCTCTTGGAGGTCGAGGTAGA